>NZ_JBEXWC010000023.1:0-121780 GCF_040629635.1 Streptomyces sp. NPDC005898
GCCAGAAACAAGCCCGCATCAGTCACTACAAACGGCGCGGACACAGTCCCTGAAACTGCCCAGCAATCAGCACAAACACCGTTGCAGTACTAGGGCGTGTTTCGAAAGTAGCGTCGCCAGGCAGACGGGACTTTCGAAACATGCCCTAGCCCAGTTCGACGGCCGGCGGGTGTTCGGCCCGCTTGCCGTGGGCCGTCGCGCGCAGCAGCACGGTGCCGTGCGCGGGGACCGTCGCCGAGATCCGGCCCGCCGTGCGGGAGCTCTTGTGCCGCCACAGGTCGCGCAGCGTGTACGCGGGGGCGTCGGGGAGGCCGACCGCCTTCGCCGTGGTGGAGATGGTCCGCGCGGTGCCGCTCTCGTTGAAGAGGGCGACGGCGCGGCTGCCGCCCCTCAGCTCCTTGACGACGACCCAGCGGCCGTTCTCGGCGGAGAGGACCCTCCCCTGTCTGCCCAGCGGGTCCTGGTCGACGGCGACGACTTCCTTGTTGCCGAGGATCTCGAAGGTCTTCGGGGAGGCCTTGCGCAGGTCGGAGCCGATGAGCAGCGGCGCGGCCATGATCGACCACATCGAGAAGTGCGTGCGGTACTCGGTGTCCGTCATGCCTCCGTTGCCGACCTCCAGCATGTCCGGGTCGTTCCAGTGGCCCGGGCCCGCGTACGCGTCGAGCGGCAGGTTCTGCTTCATGATCGAGACCATGGAGGCCCAGTTGTCGCTGATGTCACCGGTGGTGCGCCACAGGTGGCCGACGTTCGCGGCCCACTCCCACGGCTTGTTCTCGCCCCATTCGCAGATGCTGTAGACGATGGGCCTGCCGGTCGCCCTCAGGGCGTCCCGCATCGCGGTGTACCGCTTTTTGGCGTCCACGCCCTGGTTGTTGCAGTTGTCGTACTTGAGGTAGTCGACACCCCACTCGGCGAACTGCCGCGCGTCGCCGCGCTCGTGTCCGAGGGCGCCGGGGAAACCGGCCTCGTTGCAGGTCTTGGTGCCCGCGCTGGTGTAGATGCCGAACTTGAGGCCCCTGGCGTGGACGTAGTCGGCGACGGCCTTGATCCCGTGGGGGAAGCGCTTGGGGTCCGGCACCAGTTCGCCGTCGGCGTCGCGCTGCGGCAGCGCCCAGCAGTCGTCGATGTTGACGTACTGGTAGCCGGCGTCCCTCAGACCCTTCTCGACGAAGATGTCCGCGATGCCCTTGACCATCGCCTCGTCGAACTCGGCCCGGCAGTGGGTGGAGTTCCAGTTGTTGAAGCCCATGGGAGGTGTGGCCGCGAGGCCGTCGGGGAGCCGCGCGGAGGGCTCGGCGGCGGACGCGCCGGCCGTATCGTGCGCGAAGGCCGGGGCGGCGAGGCTCCCGGCACACAACAGGGCGGCGACGAGCGGGCCGACCACTCTTCGGTGGCGGGCGGCGGGGGACGGGAGCTGACGCATCGTTACGTTCCTCCGTACGTGCGGAAGACGCCGGGGACGGCGTGCTGCTGGGCGCGCGGCCGCCAGAGCCGCACTCCTACTCTTCGGGGGCCTTCTCCCACCGCAAGAGCCCCTGTGCGGAACAAGCACACGAACAGGCCAAGCGGGGCCGGGCAGCGCAGCGCCCCCACCCGGACCTCGGGCAGGGGCGGAACACCTGCGTCACCGCACTGGAACCGCGGTTCGATGCGGCTGCGAGTACGCCCTCACTCCTACGGGGGCGTACCGCGGAACTGGGGCTAGGAGTCGTCGCGCTTCAGCGAGTCCTTCATGCCCTTGGCCTTGTCGCGGGCGGAGCCCATGGCCTTCTTGGCCTCGCCCTTGGCCTGGTCCGTCCGGCCCTCGGCCGCGCGCCGGTCGTCGCCGGTGGCCTTGCCGGTCATCTCCTTGGCCTTGCCCTTCAGCTTGTCCATGCCGCCCTTGTCACCCATGGCTGCTCCTTGTGTCCTGATCCGTCGCCGGGGGCTTACCCGGCCAACGTAAGACGAAGGGGCGCGCCGCGCTCGCTCAAGCGTCGCGCTGCGTCACCTCGCCGAGGGCGGCCAGCGCCGCGCCGACCGTCGGCGCGGGGCGCAGGAGCCCGATGAGGTGGGTGAGGCGCAGGATGCGCAAGGTCAGCGGATGGGCGCACACGACGCCGAATCGGGCGCCTCTCTCGCTCACCCGCCGGTGAACCCGCACCAGCAGGGTGAGGCCGGAGCAGTCGAAGAAGTGGACCTCGCTCAGATCGACGAGCACGATCGGTTCCGGTCCCGAGGCCACCGCGTCGATCAGCGGAGCTATCCGCCGACAGCCGGCGAGGTCGATCTCGCCGTGCAACTCGACCACGATCGCGCGGTCGATCTCGTACACGCGCGGTGGGGTGTGTTCCTCGCACGCGTATTCACTCAGTTCGTCCTGCCGCATTGATCCCCCCAGCGCCGACGCCGACCTTCGTGGGGGCGGCGCGGCGGAATGCCAGTTCTCTCGGGTGCACCGGGGACTGGGGCGCCTCGTGCTCACGCTAGCGGTCAGCGGCGCACCCTGGAGTGCGGGAACGATTCACGAAAAGCCGACATCACGCGATCAGGTGAAACTGAGGCGAGTCGCTTGACAGATGGTTGGGCCGTGCGCACTCCTCATCTATCAACCCTTGGTTTCCGTGACAGGGTGTCGCGGGCAAGCCACAGGGGCCAACGGAAGAGGGGGAACCGTGATCGTCTGGATCAACGGCGCGTTCGGTGCGGACAAGTCCAGCACCGCACGGGAACTGATCGAGCTGATCCCGAACAGCACACTCTTCGACCCGGAAGTCATCGGCGGCACACTGCCCGGCCTGCTGCCGCCCAAGCGTCTCGCCGAGGTGAGCGACTACCAGGACCTGCCGATCTGGCGCCGCCTCGTGGTCGACACGGCGGCCGCGCTCCTCGCCGAGGTGGGCGGCGTCCTCGTGGTGCCGATGACACTGCTGCGCCAGGAGTACCGCGACGAGATCTTCGGCGCTCTCGCCTCCCGCAGGATTCCCGTGCGGCACATCCTGCTCGCCCCGGACGAAACGATCCTGCGCGAGCGCATATCCGGCCGCGAGGCACCGCCCCACCTGCCCGGCCGCGGCGACCCGCGCCCATGGCCGGGCGACCACATCGAGCCCTACCGCGCCGCGCTCGCCGGCTGGCTCGGCGCCGACGCGCACCGCGTCGACACCAGCGCCCTCAGCCCCCGCGAGACCGCCGCACGCCTCGCGGACGCCGTGCGCACCGGCTCCGCGCCCGCCTGCGACATCGTGCAGACACCCGAGCCCACCGCGGAGACCGTCGCCGCCGGGGTGCTGCTCTTCGACGAACAGGACCGGGTCCTGCTCGTCGACCCGACGTACAAGGCGGGCTGGGAGTTCCCCGGCGGCGTCGTCGAGCCGGGCGAGGCGCCCGCGCGCGCCGGCGTGCGCGAGGTCGCCGAGGAGACCGGCATCCACCTCCGCGACCCGCTGCGCCTGCTCGTCGCCGACTGGGAGCCGCCGAAACCGCCCGGCTACGGAGGGATGCGGTTCCTCTTCGACGGCGGCCGGCTCGACAGCGCCGACGCCCACCGCGTGCTGCTGCCCGGCCCCGAGCTGCGCGGCTGGCGCTTCGTCACCGAGGAGGAGGCCGCCGGCCTGCTGCCCGCCGTGCGCCACGAACGGCTGCGCTGGGCCCTGCGGGCACGCGAGCGCGGCGCTCCGCTCTACCTGGAGGCGGGTGTCCCCCTGGACGGAAGCCCGCCCAGGGGATAGGAGACCGCCCCGGGGACGGCCGTCAGCTCGCGGCGTACTTCCGCAGGAACAGCGCCTCGGCGACCGAGAGGCGCTCCAGCTCCTCGGGCGACACGCTCTCGTCGACCGCGTGGATGCGCGCCTCGGGCTCGTTCAGCCCGATCAGCAGGATCTCCGCGCTCGGGTAGAGCGACGCGAGGGTGTTGCACAGCGGGATCGAACCGCCGTGGCCCGCGTACTGCATCTCCTGGCCCGGGAAGGCCTCGCTCATCGCCTCGGCCATCGCCGCGTACGCCGGGCTCGTGGTGTCCGCCCGGAAGGGCTGGCCCTGGCCGATCTGCTCGGTGTGCACCCGGGCGCCCCACGGTGTGTGCGCCTCCAGATGGGCCTGGAGCAGCTTCGTCGCCTCGGCGGCGTCCACGCCCGGCGGCACGCGCAGGCTGATCAGCGCCCGCGCGCCCGCCTGCACGGACGGCGTCGCGCCGATCACCGGCGGGCAGTCGATGCCGAGCACGGTGACGGCCGGGCGCGCCCAGATCCGGTCGGAGACCGTGCCCTCACCGATCAGCCGGACACCGTCCAGGACGTGGGCGTCGCCGCGGAAGGCCTCCTCCTCGTACTGCAGGCCCTCCCAGACCGCGTCGCTCGTCAGACCGTCGATCGTCGTCGAGCCGTCCTCGGCGCGCAGCGAGTCGAGGACCCGCACCAGCGCCGCGAGCGCGTCGGGCGCCGCGCCGCCGAACTGCCCCGAGTGCAGGTTCCCCGCCAGGGTGTCGACACTGACGCGTACGAGGGTCATGCCGCGCAGCGACACCGTCACCGTCGGCAGGCCCACCCGGAAGTTGCCCGCGTCACCGACGACGATCGTGTCGGCCGTGAGCAGCTCGGGGTGGCTCTCCGCGTACCGCTCGAGGCCGCCCGTGCCCTGCTCCTCCGAGCCCTCCGCGATCACCTTGACGCTCACCGGCACGCCGCCGTTCGCCTTCAGGGCGCGCAGGGCGAGCAGGTGCATGATGACGCCGCCCTTGCAGTCGGCGCTGCCCCTGCCGTACCAGCGGCCGTCCCGCTCGGTCAGCTCGAACGGCGGGCTGGTCCACGCGGCCTCGTCCAGCGGCGGCTGCACGTCGTAGTGCGCGTACAGAAGGACCGTCGGCGCGCCCTCGGGGCCCGGCAGGAAGCCGTACACCGACTGGGTGCCGTCCGGGGTGTCGAGCAGCGCGACGTCCTGGAAGCCCTCGGCGCGCAGCGCGTCCGCCACCCAGTTCGCGGCGGCCTCGCTCTCGCTCCTCGGGAACTGCTCGAAGTCCGCCACCGACTTGAAGGCCACCAGTTCGGTGAGCTCCGCCTTCGCCCTCGGCATGAGTGAGGCGACGGTCTCGGCGATCGGATGCGGCGACATGGGCACGCTCCTCGTGGTGCGATGGTGTGCGTGTGGGTGGAGGTGATCCTCCCACAGGAGGGGCGCGAAGGGCTCGGCCGTAGGATGCCTGGGGAAAGCGCGGCCAACAGCGGGATCAGGAGCGGTAGACCAACGTGAGCAGCGAGAACTCAGCGGACGACGCCCGGTACGTGTGGGACGTCGTCGTGGTCGGGGCCGGCCCGGCGGGGGCCTCGGCGGCCTACGCGGCAGCCGTCGCGGGACGCAGCGTGCTGCTCCTGGAGAAGGCCGAACTCCCGCGGTACAAGACGTGCGGCGGCGGCATCATCGGTCCGTCGCGCGATTCCTTGCCGCCCGGCTTCGAACTGCCGTTGCGCGACCGGGTGCACGCGGTGACGTTCTCCCTGGACGGGAAGTTCACGCGTACCCGCCGCTCCCGGCAGACGCTCTTCGGGCTCGTCAACCGGCCCGAGTTCGACCAGCGGCTCGTCGAGCACGCCCAGAAGGCGGGCGCCGAGCTGCGCACCGGCGTCACCGTCGCCCGCGTGGAGCAGCACGGGCCCGAGGTGCCCGACCGGCGGACCGTCGCCGTCGTGCTCCAGGGCGGCGAGACCGTCCTGGCCCGCGCCGTGGTCGGCGCCGACGGCAGCGCCAGCCGGATAGGCGCGCACGTGGGCGTCAAGCTGGACCAGGTCGACCTCGGCCTGGAGGCCGAGATCCCGGTGCCCGCGACCGTCGCCGAGGACTGGGCGGGCCGGGTCCTCATCGACTGGGGTCCCCTGCCGGGCAGTTACGGCTGGGTCTTCCCCAAGGGCGACACCCTGACCGTCGGCGTGATCTCCGCGCGCGGCGAGGGCGCCGCCACCAAGCGCTACCTGGAGGACTTCATCGCCCGGCTCGGCCTCGCCGGCTTCGAGCCCAGCATCTCCTCCGGGCACCTGACCCGCTGCCGCAGCGACGACTCGCCGCTCTCCCGCGGCCGGGTCCTCGTGTGCGGGGACGCGGCGGGCCTCCTGGAGCCGTGGACCCGTGAGGGCATCTCCTTCGCGCTGCGCTCCGGGCGGCTCGCGGGGGAGTGGGCGGTGCGGATCGCGGAGGCGCACGACGCGGTGGACGCCCGCCGCCAGGCCTTGAACTACGCGTTCGCCGTCAAGGCCGGGCTCGGGGTGGAGATGAGCGTGGGGCGCCGCCTGCTCCAGCTCTTCGAACGCCGGCCCGGCATGTTCCACGCGGCGATCACCGGCCTGCGCCCCGCCTGGAACGCGTTCGCGAAGATCACCCGCGGCTCGACGACGCTGGCCGAACTGGTGCGGACGCATCCGCTGGCGCGGCGGGCCCTGAGCACGCTCGACCGCTAGGCGTGTTTCGAAAGTGGCGTCGTCCGCCCGCAGGGCAGGTAGACGGGACTTTCGAAACACGTTCTAGCTCCCCGGGCGGCGCTGCCGCGGGTCAGTGGTCGTCGTGCATGGTCTGCGCCATGCGCACCAGTTCGTCGCCCTGGGCCGCGTCCACCTCGACGTCCAGGACGGTGCAGACGCGGCCCAGCAGGAAGTAGAAGCCCGCCAGGACGAGGGTCTCGACGATCTGCTCCTCGGTGTAGTGGGCCGCCACGGCCGTGTGGAGGGCCTCGTCCACGAAGGGCGCGGCGGCCGCGGCGGCGGCGAAGCCGAGGAGCGCCCGCTGGGCCGGGGTGAAGACGTCGGCGTCGTACCGCTCGGCGCGCACGGCGGCGCGCTGGGCGTCCGTGACCCCGACGGCCCGTGATATGGGCACGTGCTGCGCCCACTCGTACTCCGCCTCGTAGACGGTGCCGTAGGTGAGGATGAGCAGTTCGCGGTCGACCGCGTCGAGACTGGCGTCGGCGAAGAGCGCGGCGCCCAGCCGGGCGATCTGCGTGACCGACCGGGGGGCGTGGCCGAGCGTCCGGTAGACGTTGATGACGCGCCCCTGGGCCAGCGAACGCAGCGACTCGGGCAGGGCCTCGGTGTCGAGGCAGGGGATACGGGACATGAGAGGGCTCCTCGGGATACGGCAGGGGCACGGCAGGGGTGCGCCGACGGCGCGACAGGGGCGCGACAGGGGGCGCGGGGTGTCAGGACGCCACGTCGTCGTACCAGCGGGGCTGTGACGAGCCGCGGGGGACGAGCAGCGGGCCGCGCCAGGCGGGCGGTGTCTCGCTGAGGCTGACCGGCGGCGCCACGAGGGAGAGGTCGCCGAGCGGGGTGGCCCGGGCGATGCGCCTGGGCGAGGGCACCTGGGCCGGCCCCGCGAGCCGCTCGGACTGCTCGCGCGTGAACGTGCCCAGCTCCCAGGCCCAGTTGGAGACACCGGCCAGCGAGACCTTGACCTGGTAGCTGCCGCCCTCGCGGGCGCGGCGCAGGACCGCGCTCATGACGCCGGCGGCGGCGAGATAGGCGGCCAGGTAGTCGTTGAGCATGCGGCCGGGCGGCAGTTGGGGGCGCCCGTCCTGCCGCTCGCTCCAGTTGACGCCGGTCAGGGCCTGGGCGTGCTGGTCGAAGCCGCCGCGCTCCTGCCAGGGGCCACTGTGTCCGTAACAGCGCACCGAGACGTGGATGAGACCGGGTGAGATCTCGGCGCACTCCTCGGGGCCGAGTCCGAGCCGGGCCATCTTGCCCGGCCGGTGGTTGTGCACGAACACGTCCGCGGTGCGCAGCAGGTCCTCGAAGGCACGCCGCCCCTCGCCGCCGGCGGCCAGGGCGAGGCGGGCCGAGCGCAGGCCGACGCCCGTCTCGTTCCAGCACAGGTCGTGGTCGAAGGCGTTCGGCTCGCAGACGTGCAGGACGTCGGCGCCCTGCTCGGCGAGGACCCGGCCGGCCGCGGTGCCCGCGAAGACGTGCGTGAACTGCAGGGAGCGCAGCCCGGACAGCGGCTGGGCGCCGGCCGGCAGCGGGCGCGGCGGGGCGTCGCCCACCCGCTCCACGGACACGAGGGGCTCGGCGAGCACGGCCCGGCCCTGGGGGTGGTCGAGGAACTCCTCCCTGCTGCGCACGATGGCCAGCGGTATCCCCTTGGCGGCCGCCTCCTCCTCCAGGTCCCAGGAGATCCGGCCCGCGATGGCCCGACCGATGTGCTCGCGGGTGTGCGCGGTGCCGAGCAGGTCCAGGAAGGCGTCCCGGGTGTGGGGATAGCAGGCGATCGGGATGGCCCAGCGGTCGTCCGCGGTGCGGTACAGGTCCCACAGGGCGGGGGCGGGGGTGCCGCCGAGGCCGAAGACGCTGCCCATGTTGGAGCCGTAGCCGTTCAGGGTGTTGCCGCCGCCGAGGTAGGGCGTGAGCTGGTGGAGCGCCTGGCCGAGGTCGAGACCCAGCCGCTGCGGGCGGCCCGTCGCGGTACGCCAGATCTGCGCGGCGCCGACGGCGGCGGACAGCAGGGCTATCCCCATCGCCGAGCCCAGGCGCAGCGTGGAGGGCACCAGCGGGTCCCGCCCCTCCACCACCAGTTCGCTCACGGCCTCGGCACGGGACAGACCCAGCGCCTTCAGTGTCCTGTCTAATTCACCGACCAAGTCGAATTCATTTTCATCCATGTCATGGAACATAACACTGATGTGCCATGAATAAACCATCCTCCGGACGTACGTCGGCCATTGCCGCGGGCCATCAGTCGGCTATCAGGTCACTATCAGGAACGGCTGTTTCGATTTTGGTCAGCAGTCGATTCGTAGAGAGGCGGTGGCGTGGGTGTCGCAAGATTTTCCCGCCATGGAGAAGCTGAGGCTCCTGCCGGAGCACGAGCGCCGGGAGCTCGTCGAGGAGCTGGTCGTGGGGGAGTTCAGAAGCGCCCTCTTCATGACCCCGCATGAGGAGTTCCCGCTGGACATGGGCTTCCTGGACCTGGGGCTCACCTCGCTGCGGCTCAGCGAGGTGAAGCTTTCCCTGGAGCGGAAGCTGGACTGCGAGATTTCGACGGCCGCTCTTTTCGGTCACCCGACCGCCGGTCACTTGATAGACCATCTCTGTGCGTGATCAATTTCCTGACCGGAGGGAATAAATGTCGGAGGCATCGCAACCGAACGCGGCCGAGCTGGCCGCCGTACTCGCCGAATTACGAAGCAAGGAGGAAGCGCTCGCCGCCCTTGAACGCGAGAAATACGAACCCATCGCCATCGTGGGAATGGGGCTGCGCGTTCCGGGTGGGAACAACGACGTCGACACCTTCGCGCGCTTCCTGCGCGAGGGCCGCTCGGGCGTCGGGCCGCTGCCGGCCGGCGAGCGCCGCCAGATGGCCCCGGACGGCGGCGCGGCCCACGAGGACGGCGCCGGTGCGTCCGGCGAGGCGGGGGACGACGCGGCGGGCGGAGCCGAAGACGGCGACTGGCCGCGCGGCGGCTTCATCCACGACGTCGACCGCTTCGACGCCGCCTTCTTCTCGGTGTCCCCCAAAGAGGCCCCGTACATCGACCCGCAGCAGCGGCTGGCCCTCCAGACGGCCTGGGAGGCGCTGGAGCACGCGGGCGTCGACCCCACCTCGCTGCGGCACGGCGACACCGGCGTCTTCATGGGCGTCACCACGCTCGACTACATCTTCGAGTCCACCGACCTCGCCCCCGCCGACCTCGACGGCTACCTCGCGCCCGGACTGACGCACAGCGCGGTCTCGGGCCGGCTGTCGTTCTTCCTCGGGCTGCGCGGCCCGTGCATGACCGTCGACACCACCTGCTCCTCGTCGCTGACGGCCACGCACCTGGCCGTGCAGGCGCTGCGCGGCGGCGAGTGCGGCATCGCGCTGAGCGGCGGCGTCAACGTCATCCACAACGCGCACAACCACACCATCCTGTCCCTGGGCGGGGTGCTCGCCTCCGACGGCCAGTGCAAGACCTTCGACGAGCGCGCCGACGGCTACGCCCGCGCCGAGGGGTGCGGGGTGCTGGTCCTCAAGCGGCTGTCCGACGCGCGCCGGGACGGCGACACCGTCCACGCCGTGATCCGGGGCTCCGCGGTCGGCCAGGACGGCGAGAGCGCGGGCCTGGTGGCGCCCAACGGCGCCGCGCAGGAACAGGTCATGCGCTCCGCCCTCGCCCGCTGCCGCCTGACGCCGGGCGACATCCAGTACGTCGAGGCCCACGGCACCGGCACCGCGCTCGGCGACCCCACCGAGATGGACGCCATCAGCGACGTGTTCGCCGAGTCGCACACCAAGGCCGCGCCCATGGTGGTGGGCTCCCTGAAGACCAACATCGGCCACATGGAGGGCGCGGCCGGCGTCGGCTCGATCATCAAGGCGGTGCTCCAGCTGCGGGAGAAGACGGTCTTCCCGCACCTGAACCTCGTCACCCCCTCCCGGCGCATCGCCTGGGACGAAGCCCCCGTCACCGTCCCCACCGAGTGCCGTCCCTGGCCCGGCACGGGCACCGGGCGCGCCATGGTGAACGGCTTCGGTGTGACCGGCACGATCGCCTCCGTCGTCCTGGAGGAGGCGCCGGCCGAGACCGCCGCGCCCACGCGGCAGGAGACGGCCGACGTACGACCCAGCGCCGTCCTCACCCTGTCCGCCAAGAACCGCACCTCGCTGCGCCGGCTCGCCGAGCGCTACCTCGACCACCTGACCCGGCACCCCGACACCCCGCTCGCCGACCTGTGCCGCACCTCCAACACCGGGCGCGCGCACTTCCGTCACCGGATCGCCGAGGTGGTGGGCGACCGCGACGACACGGTCCGGGCGCTGGACAAGCGGATCGCCTCCCTGGCGGCGGGCACCACGCGCGGCGGGGGCTCGGCGGGCGTCCCGAAGGTGGCGTTCCTCTTCTCCGGGACGGGCACGCAGTACCCCGGGATGGGCGCCGCGCTCTATGCGCAGTACCCGGCCTTCCGGGCCGCGCTCGACGCGTGCGACCGCATCCTGACCCCGCTGATCGGCGTCCCCCTCGGTGAGCTGGTGCGCGGCGGGGGCGAGGCGCCCGAGCGCGTCCACGAGCCCCGCTACCTCCAGCCGGCGCTCTTCAGCCTCGAATACGCGATGGCCAGGCTCTGGCTGTCCTGGGGCGTGCGCCCCTCCGTGCTGATGGGGCACAGCCTGGGCGAGTTCGCCGCCGCCGCGGTGGCCGGGGTCTTCTCGCTGGAGGACGGGGCCCGGCTGGTGGCCGCGCGCGGACGGCTGAGCGAGGCGGTGCGGGACAAGGGCGGCATGGCCGCGGTCGGCGCGCCGGCCGCCGAGGTCGCCCCGCTCCTCGAGGACTGGCCGGACCTGACGATCGGCGCGGTCAACGGCCCCGGGCAGTGCCTGCTCACCGGCGGCGACGACGCGCTGGCCGAGGTGGGCCGGCGGCTCACCGAACGCGGGGTGAAGGTCACCCCGCTGCGCGGCGCCGTGCCCTACCACTCGCCGCTGATGGCCGACATCGTCGAGGAGTTCCGCGCGGTGCTGGACACCGTCGAGTTCCGCACGCCGACCATGGCCGTCGTCTCCAACGTGACCGGCCGCGTGGCGCGCGGGCGCCAGATGGCCGACCCCGAGTACTGGATCAGGCACCTGCTCGAACCGGTGCAGTTCGAGGCCGGCGTACGGGCGGTGGACCAGCGCGGGCGGCACGTCTTCGTCGAACTGGGCCCCTCCGCCGCACTCACCGCGCTGGCCAGGACCTCGGCCGGCGAGGCGGACCACGTCTGGCTGAGCAGCACCTTCCGCGACGACCACGACGGCGACATGATCCGCCGGTCCCTCGCCAAGGCGTACGAGGCGGGCGTGCAGGTCTCCTGGGCCGGCTACCACGACGGCGCTTCGCGGCGCCGGATCCCGCTGCCCTCGTACCCCTTCGACGGCAAGCGGTACTGGCTGCCCACCCCGCGGCGCAAAGCGGCCGAGGCGGCCTGGCAGGCGGAGAAGACCCCCGGCGGCGAACAGGCCGCGAGCGGCGGCCTGTTCTACGAGCAGCACTGGGTTCCCCAGCCGCTGCCCGACACCCGGCGGGAGGGGCGGCGCGTGCTGGTCGCGGGCGACCCGGCCCGGCTGCCGCGCGGGCTCGCCGAGGCGGCCGCCGCGGAGGGTGTCGCCCTCGCCGTGGCCACCGGCCCCACGGCCCTGGCCGAGGCACTGGACGGCGAGCCGCCCACCGACGTGTGCTGGCTGTGGCGCACCGCCCCGGACGACCCCACGGCGGATGGGATGACCGGAGCAGAGCGTCTGCGCGCCGAGTGCGAGGCCAACTACCGCGACCTCCTCGCCGTCCTCGACACCCTGGGCCGCAAGGGCTTCGGCCGCGGGCAACGGCTGTGGCTGGTGGGCGAGGGCGCGCAGCACCTGCCCGGCGACAAGTCCACCGAACCGGCGGCGGCAGCCACCCTGTGGGGCTTCGGCCGGGCCCTCGGCATGGAGTTCCCCGGCTACCGGGTGACCCTCGTCGACCTGCCGCCCGGCGCCGACGGCGCCCCCGCTCTCGTGGGGGAGTGGCTGGCGGCCGGGGAGAGCGAGCTGGAGATCGCCCACCGCGACGGCGGGCGCCTGGTGCGCCGGCTGCGCACGGCCGACGCCGTGCCCGCGGACTCCCGGCCGCTCGCCGTCCGCGCCGACCGCACCTACGTGGTGGCCGGCGGCACCGGCATGGTCGGCCGGGCCCTCGCGCGCCGCCTCGCCGCCCTGGGCGCCCGCCACGTGGCGCTGCTGAGCCGCACCGGCGGCCCCGCCCCCGTCCTCGGTGACGACGTCACGGCGAGCGTCCACGCCTGCGACCTCGGTTCCGCGCCGGACGTCTCACGCGTCCTGGCCGAACTCGCCGAGGAGGCGCCCCCGGTGGGCGGCGTCGTCCACGCCGCCCAGGAGGCCGCCCAGGACCTGCCGCTCGCCCAGCAGAGCTGGGAGAGTCTGGACGCCGTCTTCCGTACGAAGGTCTACGGCGCCTGGCTGCTGCACGAGGCGAGTGCCGACCTGCCCGAGCTGGACTTCTTCCTCGGCTGCTCCACGGCCGGGGCGCTGCTCGGCGCCGCCACCCAGACCGGCGCGGGCGCGGGCAACGCCTTCCTCGACCACCTGATGGCCCAGCGCGCCGGCGCGGGGCTGCCCGCCACCGCCGTCAACTGGGGGCCGTGGGCGCCCCGGGGACCCGGGCGGCAGCTCAGCTCCTCGCTGGTCCGCAGCTGGGAGGGCCAGGGCATCACGCTCCTCGACCAGGACGAGGCGACCGACGCCCTGCCCGCGCTGCTGGACGCCGGGCGCCCCCAGATCCTGATGGGCCACTGCGACTGGAAGCGCTTCGTGGCCCGCAGGGCGCCGAGCGCGCTCTTCGAGGACCTCGTGCCCGGGTGCGCCGCGGCCGGCGCGGGGACCGACGTCGGCGCGCTGGCCTCGGACCCCGGGGCCGCCCGCTCGGCCGGTGTCAACGCGATCGTGCGCCACCGGCTCGCGGACGTCCTGCGCTTCGAGTCGGCCGACGACGTGGAACCCGACGCCGAACTGGCCGCCCTCGGCATGGACTCGCTCAACGCGGTCGAGATCCGCAACGCCCTGGAGGCCGCCTTCCGCATCACGCTGCCGGCGTCCGTCACCTTCGACCGGCCCAGCGTGGACCTGCTCAGCGCCTACATCGAAGAGCTGCTGTCCGGTGCCGAGGCACCGGCGCACGCGGCAGGAACAGGAGCCCACCGATGACCACCTCACCCCGCTCGCGGACGCTTCAGGAAGTGATCGCCCGGCAGGCCGGACTCCGGCCGGACCAGCCGGCCGTCGTCTGCGCGGGCCGGACGCTCACCTACCGGGAACTGGACCGGGAGAGCGCGCTCACGGCCCGGGTGCTGCGCGCGTCCGGCGTCGGCCCCGGCTCCCGCGTGGGCTACCTCGGCAAGGAGGCCGTCGAGTACTGGGAGCTGGCCTTCGCCTGCGCCCGCACGGGCGCGGTCCTCGTCCCCGTCAACTGGCGGCTGACCGCGCAGGAGGTCGACCACATCCTGCGCGACTCCACCACTGAGATGCTCCTGGTCGACGCGGAGCACCTGCCGGTGGCCGCCGAGGTCCGCGAGGGCCTGCCCTCGCTGCGTACGGTGCTGTGCCTGGACGCCGGCGCACCAGAGGCGCAGTCCCTGGCCGCCCGCAAGCGCTCGGTGGCCACCGGTTCGGGCCCGGAGGCCGGGGGCGAGCCGGCGGACGGCGACGAGAACAGCCCCGTCGTGCAGATCTACACCAGCGGCACCAGTGGCCTGCCCAAGGGCGTCGTCCTGCCCCACCGCAGCTTCTTCAACGTCGCCGCGGCGATGGACGACCACGGCCTCGACTGGCTCGACTGGAAGCCCGGCGACCGCAGCCTGATCGGCCTGCCCGGCTTCCACATCGGCGGCCTCTCCTACGGGATGCAGGCGTTCAACGCCGGGGCCACCGTGGTTTCCCTGCCCGCCTTCATCAGCTCCGACGCGGTACGGGTGGTCGCCGAGGAAGGGGTCACCACCGCCATCGTGGCGCCCGCCATGCTGGAGCTGATGCTCGCCGAACCGGCCGCGGGCCGGGGCGCCCTCGCCACGCTGCGCAAGGTCGTCTACGGGGGCTCCCCCATCGGCGAGGAGCTGCTGAGCCGGGCGATCGAGGTGCTGGACTGCGACTTCCTCCAGATCTACGGCAGCAGCGAGACCGGTAACTTCGCCGTCTGCCTGCCGCCCGCCGACCACGTCCCCGGCAGCCCGCGCCTGCGCGCGGCGGGCCGCCCCTACCCGGGGATCGAGGTCCGCATCGAGGACCCCGAGGGCAAGGAGCTGCCCGTAGGGGAGATCGGGGAGATCTGCGTGCGCACCCCGGCCCGGATGCTCGGCTACTGGCGGCTGCCCGAGGCGACGGAGCGCACCGTGGTCGACGGGTGGGTGCACATGGGGGACGCCGGCTGTCTCGACGAGGACGGCTTCCTCTACGTACGCGACCGGGTCAACGACATGATCATCGTGGCGGGCGAGAACGTCTACCCGGCGGAGATCGAGGACGCCCTCGCCCGGCACCCCGCCGTGGCCGGGGCCGCCGTGGTGGGCCTGCCGCACGAGCGGTGGGGCGAGTCCGTGCACGCCCGGGTCGTCCTGGAGCGGGGCCAGGAGGCGGGGGCCCGGGACCTGCTGCTGTTCCTGCGCGGACGCCTCGCGGACTTCAAGATGCCCACGTCCTACGACTTCGCCGAGGCACTGCCCCGCAACCCCAGCGGGAAGGTCCTGCGACGCGCGGTGCGCGACGAACTCGCCGCCGCCAAGGGCTGAGCCGCGGCGCACGACACGGCGGTGGCCCGCCCCCTGACCGAGGGGGCGGGCCACCGCCGTGCTGTGTGCGGGCCGGTCGAAGAGCTAGCCGGCGTAGTCCCGCTCGGTGAAGACGGCCGTGCGCTCCCGGTAGGCCTCGATGCTGGAGGACCAGTTGTTGACCACACGGCCGTCGCCGGTCGTGTACCAGCTCCCGCAGCCGGCGGCGAAGGCCGTGCCCGCGAGGTCCCGCCGCAGCTCCTCGTTGTAGCGCCGCTGCACCTCGGGCAGGACGTCCAGGGTGCGGTCCCGCCCGGAGTCGAGGGAGCCGAGCGCCTGGAGCACGTAGGCGATCTGGCACTCCACCATGAACAGGATCGAGTGGTGGCCGAGGTTGGTGTTCGGGCCGTACAGCATGAACATGTTCGGGAAGCCGTGCACGGCCACTCCCAGGTAGGCCTCCGGACCCTCCTTCCACGCCTCGCGCAGCGTCAGCAGATTCCGTCCGACGATCTCCACCCCGCCCGTGCGGTCGAGCGGCTGGAAGCCGGTGGCGTGCACGATCACGTCGACGTCGTACCGCCGCCCGTCCGTGGTGCGCACGCCCTCCGGTTCGATGCGGGCGATGGGCTCCGTCACCAGCTCGACGTTGTCGCGGGAGAGCGCCGGGTAGTAGTCGTCGCTGATCAGGACGCGCTTGCAGCCGAACGCGTAGTCGGGGGTGAGCCGTTCGCGCAGCTGCCCGTCGGCGACCTGGGCGGCCAGATGCTCTCCGGCGACCCGCCGGAACTCGTCCCGCACCGGGTTGCCGTCGTCGCGCAGACCGGCGGCCCAGCCGTCGCGCTCGCGGTAGAGGCCCTCGCGCAGAGCGGTGTAGCGCTCCGGTTCGGCGAGCAGCGCGGCCCGCTCCTCGTCCGGGAGCGCCCGGTCCTGGCGCGGCAGCAGATAGTTGGGGGAGCGCTGGAACACCGTCAGCCGTTCGGTGGCGTCCGCGATGGCGGGCACCAGCTGGACGGCGCTGGCCGCGCTGCCGACGCAGGCGACCCGCTTGCCCGTGACGTCCAGGTCCTCGGGCCAGCGCGCCGTGTGCACCTGGGTGCCGGCGAAGCTGTCCACGCCCTCGACGCGCGCCCAGGCCGGCCGGTCCAGCTGCCCCCACGCGGTGATGAGCACGCGGGCCCGCAGCCGCTCGCCGCGCGAGGTGCGCAGCAGCCAGCTGCCGTCGTCGTCCGACCAGGTGGCGTGCGTGACCTCCACGCCGAAGCGGATGTGCTCCGCCAGCCGGTGGCTCGCGGCGAACCGTTCGAGGTTGCGCAGGATCTCCGGCTGCCCGGCGTAGGTCCGCGTCCAGTCGGGCTGCTCCCCGAACGAGTACCAGTACAGGTGGGACTGCACGTCGCAGGCGGCGCCCGGATACGTGTTCTCGCGCCAGGTCCCTCCGAGGGAGTCGGCCTTCTCCAGGATCGTGAACGCGTGCCGCCCGGCCTCCTTCAGCCGGGCGGCCATGCCGAGACCCGACATCCCGGCGCCGATGATGACGACCTCAAAGTCCTCGACCATAGTCATCCCTTTCGCAGTGTCTTTACCGTCGTCGTCGCTCACCTTGGCCAGCGGAGCTGATCGACGCCTGAAGGACGGCTGATAACGCGTCGAAGCCATGAAATGGCCGCGGCACGGCAACGGCACGACCGAGGAATGCCGGGAGAATTGGGCATGCGAAAGCAACCCCTTTACTCGACGCGAAAAGGGGTGCGAATAGGGGTAGGGAAGGCGGCATGAAAAGCGGCAGGCAAAGGGAGGGAAATCGAGAAGCGGTCGATGCATATTCTGCCGCCCGGCGCTGACGCGTGACTGACGCGACACAAAGAGACCGCGGCGGTACACCCTCCGGAAGAATTCGGGGGGCGTACCGCCGCGGTCTCGTCCGCGGCCCTGCCGCACCGTGCGCGTGTGAGCCGCCTACGCGGGCACGGTGGCGGCGTCCAGGGAAGGGGCCTGGTTGAGGATCTCCCGTAGCCGCTCGCGCAGCTTGAGCGAGGGCTCCACGCCCAGCTCGTTCGCCAGCCTGTGCCGCGTGCTGTTGTACGTCTCCACCGCCTCGGCCTGTCGCCCGGTCCGGTACAGGGCCAGCATGAGCAGCTCGGTCAGGCGCTCCCGCCAGGGGTGGATGGTGCGCATGCGTTTCAGCTCGCCGATGCTGTGCACGGGGTCCGCCAGCTGTATCTCCAGCCAGAGCCTGTCCTCGACGGCGCACAGCTGCTCCTCCTCCAGCGCCAGCGCCACGCTCTGCGACATCGGCCCCTGGGCGACGTCCTGGAAGGGCGCGCCGCGCCAGAGCGCCAGCGCCTCGCCGAACAGCCGGTGCGCCTCGGCGGGACTGTGCCGGACGCGGGCGCGGGCCTGGCCGGTCAGCCGGCGGAAGGCGGCCGCGTCGCTCTCCTCGCCGCCCGTCTCCAGGACGTATCCGGACGAGCGCGTGAGCAGCTCGGGCGCCCGCCCGTCCGTGCCCGCCGCCTGCTGGAGGGTGCGGCGTAACCGGTAGATGTGGGCCTGGAGCGAGTTCTCGAAGGTGGGCGGAGGGTTCTCCCCCCACAATTCGGTGTACAACTGCTCGGCGGACAGCGGCCGCCCCGCACTCACCAGCAACGCCGCGAGCAAGGTGCGCTGCCGGTTTCCCCCGACGGTGTGGATACGGCCGCCCGCGCGCACTTCCAACGGCCCCAGAAAGGCGAAGACGGGCTCGGTTCCGCAAGCGCGCGCGTCGTCGAACCGCGAATATGTGATCACTTTTTCCTCCAGTGCTGAACCAGTTCCCTCTATTTGCTCCGGGTCTCTTCATGACCGCAAGAGCCCATGAGGGGAAGCCGTCGTTTCCGCGCCAGTGCGTGCTCCCTGCAACAAAGCTGAATCCCGATGGTGATGTCGGGGCGGACCCGGACATCTCGGACAGTGAATGTGCGCGTTTTCCGTGCCTCTGCGGGGGTTGTTCGGTCCCGCTCATGGCTGATTCGGTTTCCGTATTAACAATTTTTCGATCGCGGCACCGGAAAGGGGCGGGACCGGGGCGCGCGATCAGGACTCTGTCAGGTGCGACTGCTTGGATCCCAGGGACCACTGACCATGACCCGAGAAAGAGGTGTGCGATGGGGGCTGCCCGTCAGCCGCTGCGCGTGGGGGTCCTGTTGCCGACCAGGGAACAGGCCGTCCTCGGCGAGTACGGCGTCTCGCCCCTGCTGGACTTCGCGCGGCGGGCCGAGGAACTGGGCTTCGACTCCCTGTGGACGGGTGACTCGCTCACCGCCCGCCCCCGGCTGGACCCCCTCGTCGTCCTGTCCGCCGTGGGCGCGGTGACCCGCCGGGTGCTCCTCGGCACCGCCGCCCTGACGCCGGCCCTGCGGCATCCGCTCGTGGCCGCGAGCATGGCCAGCAGCCTGGACCACGTCAGCTCCGGCCGGCTCGTCCTCGGGGTGGGATCGGGCTTCCCGGCACCGGAGACCGAGGAGGAACTTGCCGCGCTGGGCGTCCCGGTCACCGACGGCGCCGACCGGCTGGACGAGATCACCGAACTGTGGCGCACCGCCTGGAGCAGCACCCGGCCCGGCGCGCCGAACAGCTTCGCCGGACGGCGCTGGCAGGCACACGGCCTGGACCGGCTGGTGTGCCCCGCCGCCCCCGACGGGCCGCCGCTGTGGCTCGCCGCCGACGACACCGCCCCGGTACTGGAACGGGCGGCCCGCCGCTACGACGGCTGGCTGCCGTTCCTGACCTCCGCCGAGGCCTACGCCTGTGCCAGGCGCCGCCTGGAGGACCTCTGCCGGCGCGCGGGCCGCCGGGAGGGCGCGGTGACCCCGGCCCTGTACCTGACGGTCACCGTCGGCGCGGACGAGCGGGGTGCCCGGGTCGAACTCGACGACTATCTGGAGCACTGCTACGGCCGCACCCTGGAGCAGATGTCGGCCGTCCAGGCCTACGCCTGGGGCCCGAGCGAGCACTGCGCGCAACGCCTCGCCGACTATGTGCGGGCGGGCGCCCGCCACATCGTGCTCCGCATCGGATCGCTGCGGCCGGAGACCCACCTGCGGGAGATCGCGGACGTCCTCATGTCCAAGGCCCGCCAGACGGATCAGGAGAGCGCATGACCACCACCGGCAGCCCGCGACGCACCCGCTGGTTCACCACGTCCGGGGCCGACCCGAACGCCGACCACCAGGTGTTCCTGCTCCCGCACGCCGGCGGCACGGCACCGGCGTACCAGGCCTGGGCGGCCACCCTGCCCTCCACCATGGAGGTGCGCACCCTGCAACTGCCCGGCCGCCAGGAGAGGTTGGCGGAGGAGCCCTACACCGAGGTGGAGCCCCTGGTCGACGCGCTCCTGGAGGCGTTCGAGGCCGAGCTGGACGGCAGGCCCTACGTCCTGCTCGGCCACAGCTTCGGCGGCCTGCTCGCCTACCGGCTCTCCGTGGCCGCCGAGTGGAACGGCCTGCCCGCCCCCGCGCTCCTCGCGGTCTCCGCCTGGGCCCCGGGTCTCGAACCCGCCGCCGAGCTGGCCCGGGTGGCCTCCATGTCGGACGACGAACTCCTCGCCCGGGTGGCCCAGCTGGGCCTGATGCAGGAGGGCGCGACGCTCGACCCGGCCACCCTGGCCTCGATCATGCCCGCGCTGCGCGCCGACTTCCTGGCCGCAGGCAGCCTGCGCGAGGACGGTGAACCGGCGCCCTGCCCGGTCGCCGCCTACTGCGGCACGTCCGACCCCATCGCCGCCCCCGCCGGCATGGCCGCCTGGGAGGACCACTGCACCGACTTCCTCGGCGCGGCCGAGTTCCCCGGCAGCCACTTCTACTTCTTCGAGCACACCGCGGCCGTCCAGCACAGCCTGGTCCGCCATCTGCGCCGGCTGACCGCGCGGGCGTGAGCCGCCTATGAACGAGGCCGGGCGGCCCCGCGGCCGCGGAACCGCCACAGGACGGTGGCGACGCGCACGGCGAACGCCACCGCGCCGAGCACGGGGCCCGCCACCTTCAGTACGCTCGCCACGGCGCGGGGCGGGTCGAACGCCAGCAGCGGACCGGCGGCCACCACGCCGATCACGGCGAGGGCCACGACGGCCGCGCTGATGAGCGCGTATCCGATCTCGATCGTGATCGCGTCCCGCTCGGCGGAAGTCCGCCTTCCCGTGCGCGCACCTGGCTGGCGCGCGTATCGCATGCACGTGCAATAGATGACGATGCAACAATCTGGACATCCTCTGCTACCGTGCGACACATGGCGGCCAACACAGCCGAGCAGGGGCTCGTGGAGCAATGGCGGGGCATCCTCGCGGTACACGCGCGCACACTGTGCGAACTCGACCGGGAGCTGCACCCCCACGGCCTGGGCGCGAGCGACTTCGAGGTGCTCGACGTGCTGGCCGAAGGGTCCTCGGACGACGGCGGCTGCACGTTCCGTGTGCAGGAGATCTCGGCGCAGGTCCACCTGAGCCAGAGCGCCCTCTCCCGCCTCATCGGGCGCCTGGAGAAGGACGGCCTCGTGGAGCGCGGCATGTGCAGCGAGGACCGGCGCGGGGTGCGGGTCTCCCTCACGGACAAGGGCCGCGCGCTCCATCGCGAGGTACGGCCCGTGCAGCGGGCGGTCCTCGCCCGGATGCTCACCGGCTGAGCCGGGCGCGCGTGCGGGCCCGGCCAGTGTCGGCGTTCAGCACGTGTCGACGGGCCTCGGCGTTCAGCGCATGACGATGGCCGACTTCTCGCGCCACAGGGCCGCGAGCGAGCGGTCGCCCGTCACCTCCGGGAACGGCAGCCGGTTCCACAGCGCCAGATAGAGCCGCGCGGCCTGCCCCGATATCTCGCAGTCGGCAGGGGCCGTGGCGCCGCGCTCGGTGACCGGAGGTCCGTCGGACAGGCGCATGGTCCAGGTCCACTCGGCGGGCGCGTCCGTGGCGCGCACCCGCAGCACCCGGGGTTCGGCGGTGCGCACCTGGCTCTTCTCGCGCGCGTGGAGGCCGAGCAGCAGCTCCTCGATCCCGTCCACGGCGAAATCGGCGTCCACCGGCGAGGGGGTGCCGCCGCGCGCGGACTCGGCGTCGACCCGGTGGACGGTCGTCTCGTTCGCCTGCCGCCGGGCCCAGAAGGCCAGCGGCGAGGGGGCCGGCAGGAAGGCCCAGCACTCGACGTCGGCGGGAGTCGAGGTGAGCGTGTCGACGAGCGCGGCGTGCCCCTCGCGGAACCAGTCGAGGAGCGCCGTGCCGTCGAGGTCGGGCAGCTGCCCGCCGAGCCGGAACTCGGTGCGCCGCTCGGCGAGGAAGGCCGTCGCCCAGCGGTGCACCATGCCCGTGTGCCGCAGCAGGTCCCGCACCTCCCAGTCCGGGCAGGTGGGCACCTTGGCGTCGGGCCCGGCCTCCTCGGCGGCCCGGGCGAGCAACCGCCCCTCGTCGCTGACCACTTGTATGTGCCGGGAAATGTCCATGCGGGGATTGTGTCGGATGGAGCGCGCTCGAACGGGAGCCCGGGGGAGATGTCAGACCGTTTCCGCGGAGCGCTTGCGCTCCGGGCGTCCCGTGTGATCCGGTTCCGGGCGTCCGCTCCGCTCCGGGCGCCGGGTCGCGAGGCCGACGCACGCGGCGACCCCCGCGAGCACGGCGACGCTCGTCAGGGCGACCGGCAGGGAGTACCAGTCGGCCATGAACCCGATGAGGGGCGGTCCGACGAGCATGCCGCCGTATCCGAGCGTGGAGGCGGTGGCGACCCCGTCGGGTCCGGCGAGCGCGCCCGCCCGTTCGACGGCCACGGGGAAGATGTTGGCGAGGCCGAGCCCGGTGACGGCGAATCCGGCGAGGGCCGGGCCCGCGGAGGGCGCGAGCGCGCCGAGCAGCATCCCGGCGCACGCGGTGGCGCCGCCGGCGACGACCGTACGGGTCCGGCCGAGCCGCTCCAGCAAGGTGGTGCCCAGCAGACGGCCGACGGTCATCGCGAAGGCGAAGCACGAGTACCCCGCGGCGGCGACGCCCGGGTGCGCGTGCAGGTCCTGCTCCAGGTGCAGGGGACCCCAGTCCGCGATGGCGCCCTCGCCGTACGCCGTGCACAGCGCGATGAGCCCGAAGACCAGGACGAGGCCGCGGGTGCGGCGGTCCATGCGGCGCGAACCGCCCCGCTTGGACGCCGCGGCGGGGCCGTCGGGCCTGACGGGGGAGTGCGCCCGCAGGAGTTCCGCCGCGCCCGGCCGCAGCAGCGTGGGCGCCGTCACGGCCGTGACCGCGAGGCCGGTCACCGTGATGCCGAGCAGATGGGGCGTGGGGGAGAGGTGCGCCGCGACGAGGCCGCCGAGCCCCGCGCCGAGCATGCCGCCCAGGCTGAACGCCGCGTGGAAGCTCGGCATCACGGGGCGCCGCAGAGCGCTCACCAGATCGACGGCGGCGCTGTTCATCGCGACGCTGATGCCCCCGTACGCGGCCCCGAAGACCAGCAGGACGAGCCCGAGCACGAGGACCGAATCCGTGAGCGGCGGCAGCGCGACGCTGAGCGGGAGCAGCACCCCGCAGGCCACGGTCACCGGCAGGCTGCCATAGCGCCGACAGAGGCGGCCGGTCAGCGTCATCGTGACCACCGCGCCGGCGGAGACGGCGAGCAGGGCGAGCCCCAACTGGCTCGCCGAGGCGCCGGTCCGCTCCTTGATGGCGGGGACACGGACGACCCAGCCGGCGAAGACGAAGCCGTCGAGGGCGAAGAAGACGGTGAGGGCCGCGCGCAGGCGGCGCAGGGCGGGATCGGTGGGCCGCGACGCCGCGGTCCCGAGTTTGTTTAGTAGCGGCACAAAGTCAGGGTAGGGGTGCGCACCGGTCTCGTACAAGGCGATTCGGCGCTCGGGACGACCCGGGGGGCGATCCCCGCACGCGGCGCCGGGGCACGGACCGGCCCGGCGTACGAAGACGCCCGCGCCCCGGCTCCTCGGCGAAGGCCCCGGCCCCCTCGCCGGGGAACGGGCGGATGACCTGCGCACGACGACGCCGTGTACGGAGCAGGCGATGCCGTGTACGGATCATGGGAGACTCGCCCTCATGAACGGCAAGGCTGACCCCCGCGCCGAGGGGGAAGTGACCACGCGTACCCGCCTGGAGCGGGGCCGCGGCGCGCTGGGCCCCGCGCTCGAACTGGTCCACACCGGGCGCGCCCCCACCCGTGCCGTCCTCACGGCGGAGCTGGGCGTCACCCGCGCCACGGCGGGCGCCGTCGCCGCCGAGCTGGAGGCGCTCGGCCTGATCCGGATCGACGCCAAGCCGAGCGCGGCGGCGGGCTCGCAGGGCAGGCCCTCGCACCGCCTGTCCGTCGCGGACGAGGGGCCCGTCGTGCTGGCGGCGCAGGTGCACGCGGACGGCTTCCGTGCCGCACTGGTCGGCCTCGGCGGCCGCGCCGTCGCGACCGCTCCCGGCTGCGAGACCGTCGACGCCGACCCGGCCCAGGTGCTGCGCTCCGTGGTCGACGCGGGCGCGCGGCTGCTGCGCGAGACCGGCCGGCGCTGTGTGGGCGCGGGCCTCGCGGTGCCGTCCGCGGTGGCCGAGCCGGAGGGCACCGCGCTCAATCCGCTGCACCTCGCCTGGCCCGCGGGCGCGCAGGTGCGCGAGATCTTCACCGAGTGCGTGCGGGCCGCGGGCATCGAGGGACCGGCCTTCGCGGGCAACGACGTGAACCTCGCCGCCCTCGCCGAGCACCGCCACGGCGCGGGGCGCGGCGCCCGGGACCTGCTGTGCGTGGCGACGGGCCACCGGGGCGTGGGCGGCGCCCTCGTCCTCGACGGCCGTCTGCACACCGGGAGTTCGGGCCTCGCCCTGGAGGTCGGACACCTCACCGTGCACCCCGAGGGGCGGCCCTGCTACTGCGGGAGCCGGGGCTGCCTGGACGTGGAGACGGACCCCCTCGCCTTCTTGACGCAGGCCGGCCGCGAGCCGGGCCCCGAGGGGCTGCTCGTCCAGGCCCGGACCCTGCTGCGCGACGCGTACGGCGACCCGGCGGTGCGCGCCGCCGCCGAGGCGCTGATCGACCGGCTCGGCCTCGGTCTCGCGGGCCTCGTCAACATCCTCAACCCGGACCGGATCATCCTGGGCGGGCTGCACCGCGCCCTGTTGGAGGCCGACCCGGAGCGGCTGCGCGCCGTGGTGGCGGACCGGAGCCTGTGGGGGCGCAGCGGCAGCGTGCCGATCCTCGCCTGCACCCTGGACCACAACAGCCTGGTGGGGGCCGCGGAGCTGGCCTGGCAGCCGGTGCTCGACGACCCCCTGGGGGCGCTGGGATAGGACGGCCGGGTTGGCGGCCGCGGGCGTCGCGGCGACGGCCGCCGGGGCCGGACGGGTGCTACACCCTCTCGGGCACCTCCAGGCCGGGGGCCGCGGGGCGGGAGGTCTCGATCGGCGCCGCCGTGCTCGCCCTCGCCCCGGCCCGGCGGCGCAGCACGTCCGGTACCAGCGTGCCGAGCCCGAGCGCGGCGAGTCCCGCGCCGATCCACAGGGGTGCCCGCAGCCCGAAGGCGTCGATGGCGGGGCCGCCGACGGACGTGGCGATGATGATGCCGAGGGTGATGAACGAGGAGTGGACGGTGTTCACCAGGGGCCGGGCGTTGCCGGCCCGCTGGACCCGGGTCGCCAGGGCCGGGTTCATGGTGACCCCGACCAGCCCGATGCCCATCGTCAACGCCACGGCGGGCACGGTCAGTTGGGCGAAAAGCGCGAACCCCGTCAGGAAGGCGACGTTCAGCGCGAGCCCCACGCCGAGGACGGCGACGGCGCGGCGGTCGGCGAGCCGCCCCACGATCGTGTTGCCGACGACGGTGGCGGCGCCGTACGCGATGAGCAGCAGGGGGACGGTCCCGGTGGCGAAGCCGGTGACCTCGGTGAGGATCGGGGTGAGGTAGCTGAAGGCGGAGAAGGTGGCACCGATGACGAAGGTGCTGGTGGTGAGGGTCAGCCACAGGCGCCGACTGCGGAAGGCGCCCAGCTCCGCGCGGAGACCGCCGCTCTCGTCGGCATCACTGTCCGCGCCCGGCACGCCGGCGAGCGTGGCGAGCGCCGCGAGCACGGTCAGGGCGGTGATGGCCCAGAACGCGGCCCGCCAGCCCAGGTGTTCGCCGATGACGGTCGACAGCGGCAGGCCGAGCAGGGTGCCGAGCATCAGCCCGTTGAGGGCCACGGCGATGGCGCGTCCGCGCATGTCGGGCCGGGTGAGGCGGGAGGCCAGGGAGATGGAGACGCCGAAGAAGGCCTGGGACGCGATGCCGGTGAGCACCCGGGCCACCAGCATCGTGCGGTAGTCGGGCGCGAGGGCGGCGAGCACGTTGCCGATGAGGAAGATGCCGAACAGCAGGATGAGCGCGGTCTTCTGACGCAATCTCAGCAGAGCCACGGTGAGGCAGGGCCCGCCGAGGGCCATCGCGGCGGCGAAGGCGGTGATGAGGTAGCCGATCTCGGGAATCGTGGCGTGCAGTCCCTCGGCCATCCGCGGCATCAGGCCTGCGACCACGAACTCGCTGGTCACCATGGCGAAGATGCCGAGGGCCAGGACGTATACGGCACGGGGCATGGCGGTGTGCTCCTGTCGGGCGCGGCGGGCGAACGTTTTGGATAGGTCGGTACAAAATGCGGGCATGCAAAGGCGACGAGGGTGCGGGTCGGGCCCGTGCGGTCGACTCCGGGGCGGTCAGCGAACCGCCAACGCGTCGAGGGCGGTCTCGGCGATGGCCTCCAGGGCGGCCCGGTCGGCACCGCCCTGCGCGGAGATCCGCATCCCGCCGATGACGGCGTTGACATAGCGGGCCAGGGTGTCCGCGTCCCGCTTCCGCGTAATGTCGCCGTCCCGCTGCCCGGAGCGGATCGCGGCCCGCAGCGCCGTGAGCCGGAGCGCGAGGTCCCGCTCCAGCATCGCGGCCGACTCCGGGTCCCGCGCGGCGAGTTCGACGGTCGTGTTGACGGTGAGGCAGCCGATGCTGCGCCCGTCCTCGCGGTGCTCGAACTCGCCGTCGATGATGCGGGCGAACAGCGCGCGGACGCGCTCCGTCGCCGACCGCTCCCCGTCCTCGAGGATCTCGATCTGCCCGGCGTTCATGCGCTGCATGTAGCGGGCCAGGGCGCGCCGGAACAGGTCGTGCTTGCTGGTGAACGTGTTGTAGATGCTGCTGCGGCCCAGGCCGGTGGCCTCGCACAGGTCCTGGGTCGAGGTGGCCTCGTAGCCGTTCACCCAGAACGCGCGCATGGCCGCGTCCAGGGCCCGTTCCTCGTCGAAAGTCCTCGGGCGGGCCATGGGGAGACCGTACCGGTTTTGGAACGGACGGTGCAATACGTTCCTACGCCCACTCCGCCCCGAACGCCCGTCCCGCGTTGGCCGTGAGCATCAGCTCCACCGGCTCCGCGCCGACGGCGGCCTCGAGCCGGTCCCGCACTCCCCGCAGCAGATGGGGCATCCCCGGCCCGCCCCGCACCGACCTCGCCCCCGCCGTGGTCGTGTCGCCGCCCAGCAGCAGGCGGTCGGCGTACCCCGCCTCCACCAGGGCGCGCACCGCTTCCGGCATGCGCCAGTCCGTGGCGTGATGGGCGCGGGAGGGGCCGTCGAAGGCCAGGAAAGCACCTGCCTCGGCGGCCCGGCGGTGGACGGCGAGGTCGGGGGAGCGGTTGAGGTGCCCGAGGACCACCCGGCGCGGGGCGACCGCCAACTCCCCGCAGAGGAGGTCGAGTACGTCCAGTGCGGCGGTGCCCAGCTCCAGGTGGACGGCGATCGGCGCGCCCGTCGCGTGGTGCGCCTCGGCCGCCGCGCCCATCGTCCAGCACGCGTGGGCGTCCAGCCCGTGGAAACCGCCCGCGACCTTGATCAGCCCGGCGCGTACACCGGAGTCCCCGATGCCCTCCGTGAGTTCGCGGACGAACAGCTCCGCGAGCCCCTCGGTGCGCAGGCGCGTCGGCAGCTCCGCCGGGTAGTGCACGGCTTGGTGCAGGCCCGTCGCGGCGACGATCCGTACGCCGGTCGCCCGCGACAGCTCCGGCAGTCGGGCCGCGTGCCGCCCCATCCCGTACGGCGTCCACTGCACGACGCCGCGCCCGCCCACCGCGTGGAACGCGGCCAGCTCGTCCGCCGCCGCTTCCGCCGAGTCCAGTTCCTGGCCCGGCAGTTGCGGGCTGCGCAGGAAGAGGTGGTCATGGGCGTCGCAGACGCCGAGGTCGGCCGGGGCGATGTCCCCGAGGACGGTGCGCACCGCGGGGGCGGCGCCCGATTCCGGCGGGGTCACCACTGCCGTCCCGTCGCCGGCTTCTCGTGTTCGGGCGCCGACAGGTGCAGCACCTGGAAGACCTCTCCGGGGCCCTTGGGCGCCGCACCCTCCCAGAGCGAGAAGTGCACCGCTTCCCAGGTACGGGGGTCGATCGCGGTCAGTGCGCTCATCGCGCCGTCGTGCCGCACCGATTGCCGTGCCTCGTCGGCGAGTTGCTCCGCCAGCTCGGGCAGGCGTGACGTCGCGGGGATCGGTTGGCGGTGGCGTACCGCCGTCCGCGGTGTCGCGGCGGGCGCGCCCGTGTCCTCGTACGCGAGGACCGACCAGTGCTGCACCACCGGCCGCCCGAAATCGTCGGCGAGCTGCTGGAAACCGGGCCCCCACAGGAAGGAGTTCATGCCCGCGGCGGTGTTCCAGCAGTAGAACGGCGCGTACTGGTTGACGGGCGAGCCGTCCTTGCCGCGCTCGCGCATCAGGTACGCCTTGAAGCCGAGCCCGGCGAACGCGTCGAGGAGGTGGCCCTTCGAGGCGACGCGGTGGCGGATGATCCCCATGTCGTAGTCGGCGGGCAGTGTGATCTCGTACTGCATGGCACGCATCGTGTACTTCCTTGGTGGCGGGCTCAGTTGGGACAGGCGCCGGCGTCGACCAGGGCGCCCCAGTCGGCGGTCGTCCCGTCCTCGGCCGCCTCGACCACGGCCAGATGCGTCATGAACGTGCGCGGCCCCGCGCCGTGCCAGTGCGCCTGGCCGGGCTCGATCCACACCGTGTCACCCGCCCGGATGGTCTCCACCGGGCCTCCCTCGCGCTGCACGAGGCCCTCGCCCTCGGTGACGTGGAGGACCTGGCCGTGCGGGTGGCGGTGCCAGGCGGTCCGGGCGCCGGGCGCGAAGTGGACACTGAACATCCGCAGGCGTGAAGGGGGTGGAGGCGCGGCTATCTCGTCGAGCCAGACCGTTCCGGTGAAGTGCTCGGCCGGGCCCGGCCGGCTGTCGGGCCGATGACGGGTGATGTGCAACGGGTGTTCCCTGCTTACTCGTTGGTGTCGGCGTGAGAGGCGATGGCAGTGGTGGCGTGCGGGGCCGCACATCCCCTGAGCAGCGCGAGCAGGCCGCGTACCGCCGCGTCGAAGGCGGCCGGTGAGCCGGCGGAGCGGGCCAGCACGTAACCGCCCTGGACCGTCGCGACGACCGTCGAGGCGATCTCTCGCGCGTCGAGCGCGGACGTGAACTCGCCGCGCTCGCGGCCCTCTTCAAGGATTCCCGCGAGCCGGTCGCGCAGCCAGTCGAGGGTCGCGGTGACCGGGGCGCGCAGTTCGTCGCTCGCGATGACGTCCGGGTCCATCGTGAGCCGCCCGACCGGGCAGCCCCGCAACACGTCCCGCTCGCGCAGCAGATACGCCTCGATCCGCCCGTACGCGGATCCCGGGGCGCCCAGCACGGCCTCGGCGGCGGCCCGCATCTCCTCGGCCGTCCGCCGGATCGCGGCCAGCGCGAGATCGGGCTTGCCCGCGAAGTGGTGGTACATGCTGCCCTGCCCCGCGCCCGCGTGCTGCTGGATCGCCTTGGGGCTGGTGCCGATGTAACCCCGCTCCCACAGCAGCGCGCGGGTGGACTCGATCAGACGCTCCGGAGTGCTCATGCGGACACTGTACATACTAGTAGGTATAGAGGTCTATGAGGGGCGCGCCTCTCTGTCGTTCGGTTACCCCTGCCGGGGGCCCGGCCAGGGGAGCGTCGGGGGCCCGCGCCCCGCTCGGCGGGCGGCACGTCTCGATGTGCCGCCGGCCGTCTTCACCGGGTGCGGGCGGAAAGGAGGGTCACCGCCCGGTCAGCCGGCAATGGCCGACCGGGCGGGAGTCTTCGCGGCCGACCCGTACACGGGGTACGCGGGCACGGTCGCCAAGGGGGAGGGCGCGGGCAGTGTGAACCACACGGTCTTGCCCGTGTCGCCCCGCGGACTCACGCCCCAGCTCTCGCTGACCGCCGCGACCATCGCGAGGCCGCGGCCACAGGTGGCGAAGGGTTCGGCGTCGTGGACCTCGGGAAGCCGAGGGTCGTTGTCGTGGACGGAGACCGTGAGGCGGTCGAGCAGCAGCTCGATCTCCACGGTGCAGCCCTTGTCCGGTTCGGCGTGCCGGTGGACGTTGCTGAGCAACTCGGTCACGCCGAGCGCGGCCTGGTCTATCAAGGGATCGAGATGCCAGTAGCGCAACTGCGCAGAGATGATTCTGCGGACCTGGCGGATCCGCGACGGCAGAGCCTGGAGCTCCACCGTGCAATGCCTGCTTGGTTGGCTGATCACGGCTGCGACTCCCCGAATTGAGGTCCGGAAGAAGACGACGTTCGGATCGAGCAGGGGGCCGCGTGGTCTGCCGCCTGCTGCGTGGCCGGCGGCGGGCTGGTTCTTCAGCGTCATCGCCGGTAAACCCAGAGTGATGTGAGACCAGAGTGACCCAGGGGGTGCGGGCGTGCAACCGCGCGCACCGCCGGGGCTCCGCCGCCGGGCGGCGCCGCCTCTCCCCTTCGCCCCGGCCCACGACACCGGACGCCCTCCCGCCCGACCCCGCCCACGGCGCCGAGGCCCCGCGCGTCCGGCTGCCGCCCACAGCCTTCCGCCCCGACCCAACCCACGGCACCGGGACGGCCTTCCGTCCGGCCCCGCCCGCAGTGGCGAGGCCCTGCGCGCCCGGCTCCCGCCCACAGCGGCCAACAACCTTCCGCCCGACCCCGCCCACGGCGCCGAACAGCTTTCCGCCCGGCCCCGCCCGCGGTAGCGAAGACTTGCGTTTCCCGCTCCCGCCCACGGCGCCGGACAGCCTTCCGCCCGCTCCCGCGCCCGCCCGTAGGCACCGGGGGACGCGCGCGTCGGGCCCCCGCCCGCCGTCGAGGACCCGCTCACGGCGTCGGGGGACGCTTCCGGTCAGAGCCGTCGGCGTCGCTCGCCGGCCCGGCGGACGGCTTCGATGAATCTGCGCACGGTCGGCGGGCCGCCCTGCCCCGGGCCCGGTTCCCGCTCGCCGAGCGTGAGGGTGTAACGCCTGCCGTTCACGTCGGCCAGCGCCTGGTCCTGCGCCGCGAACCACGGCTTGCCCGTGCGCACCGCCTGCACCGGCGCGCTGTCGATCTCCTTGCCGTAACTGGTGAGCAACTCCAGTCTGCCGTCGGCGATACGGACCTGCCCGGCCCGGGTGAGGGAACGCAGGCGCCGGCCGATCCGCACGCCCGTGGCCGTGAACTCCGGCTCCGCCATGAGGCTCCGCCCCCTTGTGCTTCTCGGTGAACCGCTCCTGTCGGGACACGTGCCCCTGCGGTGCAGTCTGCACGCCACCGGCGCCGAGCACCAGTGTGCGTGGAGACGTCCCGACACGCGGCACACGATCCGTGCCGCCCCCGCGCCACCGGCCGCCCGACGGCGGGGGCCAGCGGTGGCTTTGGGCTGCTCAAAGGTGTGTTTATGCAGGTGAGAGGCGTGTGAGGGGTGTCTATGATCGGAGGGTACGGCCGCGTCGAATCGCGTCCGGCACGACGCGAAGGAGCCCCGCGGTGAGCACCCCACAGCCGGATCGAGCCGTCGGTCCGATGCCCACGCTCGACGTCGACCACAGCGACGAGGAGTACCGCGCCTGGCTCAAAGAAGCCGTCCGCAAGGTCCAGGCCGACGCCAACCGGTCGGCCGACACCCACTTGCTGCGCTTCCCGCTGCCCGAGCACTGGGGCATCGACCTGTACCTGAAGGACGAGTCGACGCACCCGACCGGCAGCCTCAAGCACCGCCTCGCCCGCTCGCTCTTCCTCTACGGCCTGTGCAACGGCTGGATCAGGCCGGGCCGCCCGGTCATCGAGGCCTCCAGCGGCTCCACGGCCGTCTCCGAGGCGTACTTCGCGAAACTGGTCGGCGTGCCCTTCGTCGCGGTGATGCCGCGCACGACCAGCGCCGAGAAGATCCGGCTGATCGAATTCCACGGCGGTCAGTGCCATTTCGTGGACGACCCGCGCACGATGTACGCCGAGTCGGCCGCCCTCGCCGTCGAGACCGGCGGCCACTACATGGACCAGTTCACGTACGCGGAACGCGCCACCGACTGGCGCGGCAACAACAACATCGCCGAGTCGATCTACCAGCAGCTCCGCCTGGAGCGCTACCCCGAGCCGGCGTGGATCGTCGCCACGGCCGGCACCGGCGGCACCTCGGCGACCATCGCCCGCTACGTGCACTACATGCAGCACGACACCCGCATCTGCGTGGCCGACCCGGAGAACTCCTGTTTCTTCGACGGCTGGACCAAGAGCGACCCCGACGCGAGCAGTGACTGCGGCTCCCGCATCGAGGGCATCGGCCGCCCCCGCATGGAACCGAGCTTCGTGCCCGGCGCGATCGACCGCATGATGAAGGTGCCCGACGCGGCGTCCGTCGCCGCCGTGCGCGCCCTGGAGCAGGCCATCGGCCGCAAGGCGGGCGGCTCCACCGGCACGGGCCTGTGGAGCGCCCTGAAGATCGTCGCCGAGATGGTGGCCGCGGGCCGCACGGGCAGCGTCGTCACCCTGATCTGCGACCCGGGCGACCGCTACCTGGACAAGTACTACTCGGACACCTGGCTCGCCGAACAGGGCCTGGACATCACGCCGTACGCCCGCGCGATCGACACGCTGCTCACGACGGGAGCGTGGCCCGAGTAGGCCGACGGCCCGTCAGGCGCCCGTCGCGTCCTCGGCGTCCGTGGAGGCCCCGGCGTCCGACGCCTCGTCGGCGCCGGCGGTCGGTGCCGTGCCCCCGCCGCCCTCGCCCGCCACCAGCAGCCGGTTCAGCCGCTCGGAGATCTCCGCGCGCGCCTGGGCCGGCAGCCCCGCGTCGGTCACCAGCGTGTCCACCTGCGAGAGCGTGGCGAACGAACTCAGCCCCACCGTGCCCCACTTGGTGTGATCCGCGACCACCACCACCCGCCGCGCCGACCCCACCAGCCGCCGGTTCGTCTCCGCCTCGGCCAGATTGGGCGTCGACAGGCCGGCCAGCGGCGATATGCCGTGTACCCCGAGGAAGAGCACGTCGAAGTGGAGCGAGGCGATCGCCTGGTCCGCGACCGGCCCGACCAGCGAGTCCGAGGGCGTGCGCACCCCGCCGGTCAGCACCACCGTGGCCCCGCCCTGCCGCTGCCCCGAGCCGCGCTGGGCGCTGTGGAACACCTCCGCGACCCGCACCGAATTGGTCACCACCGTCAGATCCGGCACGTCGAGGAGGTGGTGCGCCAGCGCGTACGTCGTCGTGCCGCCGGACAGCGCGATCGCCGAGCCCGGCGCCACCAGGGACGCGGCGGCGCGCGCGATGTCCTCCTTGGCGGTCGGCTCCAGGCCGGACTTCGCCTCGAACCCGGGCTCGTGCGTGCTCGCCTCGACCACCGGCACCGCGCCGCCGTGCACCTTCTCCAGGACTCCCTGGCGCGAGAGCGCGTCGAGATCACGGCGGACCGTCATGTCGGACACGCCCAGCTTCCGGGTCAGTTCGTTGACCCGGACCCCGCCCCGCCGGCGCACCTCGTCGAGGATCAGGGCACGGCGCTGCTCGGCGAGAAGGTTCTGGTTCTCACTCACACCCGGCCCGGCTCCTCTGCCTCGTCACACCCACCGCGCCCGACCGGCGCACGACCTCATCCTCGCATGTGCCACCGACAGCCGGACGATCACCCGCGCGCGGGTTCACGGCCACCCGGGACGGGGAGATTACGTGACGAGGGGTGCGCCGTCGGCAGTGAGCCGGGATCCTTGTTCCCCACCACGCACACCTCGGGGGAAGCGGAACAGTGGAGCGTGCGACACAGGACGAGACGGCCCTGGAACTCCTGGTCCATGGAGTCGGGGGCACCACACCGGACCAGATGCTGGGCGACCCGCGCACCGTGCGGATCGCCGGCGACGACACGGCGGCGCTCTTCCGCCGCGCCGAGGACGCCGACGCCGAAGCGCGCCCCGACGACTACCGCGGCAAACCGGTCCCCGAGGCCTACGTCTGGTGCAACCTCACCTCCGGCAACGGCTCCCGTGCCCTGTGGCTCCTGCTGCTGCCCTTCATGGTCGTCAACCTCGCCCACTGGATGCGCCCCACCTCCCGCCACCGCCGACGCCTCGCGCGCGCCTACGGCCTCCTGGTACGGCTGACCGGGCTCACCCTCACCGTGCTGCTCGTCGCCGCCGCCTGCGAGGTCGCGCTCGACCTCACGGCCTGGCAGTGCGCGGGCACCCCCCGGTGCTCCGCCGACCGCGCCTGGCTCGGCTTCCTCGCCACCGACGGCGCGGGCCACGGCGGCTGGTGGGCACAGCCCGGCCGCCGCCTGGCCCTCGCCGCCCTGCTGCCCGCCGCCCTCACCGGCCTGCTCTGGTACCTCTCCCACCGCACCTGGAGCGCGTACGAATCCCAGCAGCCGCTGCCCCACCAGCCCGACCCGGAGGAGGAGACCAGCCGCACCGCGCTCGGCAGGCCCGGCTTCTGGTACGGCCGCAGGCTCGTCGCCCGGCTGCGCGCCGCCCACACCGCCGCGGGCCTGCTCACCGTCGCCGCCGCCGTCGGCGCCGCGGCCGCGCGCCACGACCGGCGCCCCGGCGGACCCGCCCTCCTCGACGTCCTCGGCTGGACCCTCGTCACGGCGTTCGTCCTCGGCATCGGAGTCGTCGTGTGGGTGGTGTGCCGCAGAGGGCGCACCGAGAACCGGCTCGACCGCGAACTGGACCGGGCCCTCGTGCGCGGGCTCCCCTTGGCCACGCTCGCCCTGCTCGTGCTGACCCTGCTGTACGCGGGCTGGTCGCGCCCCGCCTGGCAGTCCGCGGGCCGACTGCCCGGCGACGCCACGTTCGGCGGCATCGCCCTCGTCCAGGGCCTGTTGATCGTCGCTCTCGCCGGGTGCGCCCACTTCTTGTACCGCACCGCGCCCAACGCCCGTACCGCCATCCGCGGCCTCGGCGGCCCCGCCGTCGCGATGCTGGCCTGCTCCCTCGGCGGGGTGATGTCCGGCGGCGGCGCACAGCGGGTGGCCGACTGGCTGGACGGCGCACACGGCTCCATCGCCGGCCCGCCCGTGCTCCTGACCTGGCAGGCGTCCGTGATCCCGGCGCTCCTGGTCGTCGTCGCCCTGCTCTGCGCCTACTTCGGCGTGCGCACCCTCCAGCGCAAGCGCCGCGAGATGGCCGCGGTGGCGGCCGAGTACGCCGGCGAGCCCCAGGACACCACCCGCACCCGCCGCATCGCGGGCACCCGCGCACGGGCCGCCCTGACCGACCGCGCCCCGCTGCTCGTCGGCATCGTCTCCGCCGTCACCCTGCTGCTCGGCGCGGGAGCCCTCGCCGGTGCCTGGCTGACGAAGCAGGTCCCCGCCAAGGCCGCGCAAGGCACCCCCGCCGTCGTGGAGGGCGCCGCCGAGACCTGCCAGGCGCTCGGCTCCTGGCTGATCGGCTTCGGCTTCATACTGTTCGTCACCTGGGGGCGCCGCGCCTACAAGGACGCCTCGGCCCGCCGCACCATCGGCATCCTGTGGGACGTCGGCACGTTCTGGCCGCGCGCCGCCCACCCCTTCGCCCCGCCCTGCTACGCCGAGCGGGCCGTGCCCGACCTGACCTGGCGCATGGCCGCCTGGACCCGGGCCACCAGCGCCACGGGCGGCCGCCTCGTCCTCTCCGGTCACTCCCAGGGCAGCGTCCTCGCCGCGGCGGCCGCCTGGCAGCTGCGCCCCTCGGTGCGCAGGCGCGTCGCCCTGCTCACCTACGGCTCACCCCTGGAGCGCCTCTACGGCCGCTGGTTCCCCGCCCACTTCGGCCCGGCGGCGCTCACCTCGCTGCACCGCGAGGTCGACTGCTGGCGCAACCTGCACCGCCCCACCGACCCCATCGGCGGCCCCATCGGCCTGCGCGGCGACTGCGGCCCACAGGTCGACCGCGCCGCCCTCAAGGACCCCCTCGCCTACGGCCGTACGGAGGAACACCCGCTCCCGGCACCGATCCGCGGCCACGGCGACTACCAGTCCGACCCCGCGTTCGCCGAGGAACGCGCGCGGCTCCTCGCCCGCCTCAAGGCGGTCGTGCCCGCCCCGAGGCCCGCGGCGACGCCACCCCTCACACCGGCTCCGGCAGATCCTCCGGATACAGCAGGGTGAGGTCGTCCTTGCTCGGCTCGGGCAGCTGGGCCACGCGGCCCGCGTGCCGCTCCACCATCGCCTCGAAGGTCTGGCGCGCGGTGCGGCCGTTGCCGAACGCCGGGCCCTTCGGGAGAGCCGTGAAGTACTTCAGGAGCGCCTCGCCCGCCCCCGCGCCGAGCCGGTACTCGTGCTCCTCGGCCTGCTGCTCCACGATCCGCAGCAACTCCTCGGGGGCGTAGTCGCTGAAGGTGATGGTCCGTGAGAAGCGGGACGCGACGCCGGGGTTGACGGAGAGGAAGCGCCGCATCTCGGCCGTGTAGCCGGCGACGATCACCACGACGGCGTCGCGGTGGTCCTCCATCAGCTTCACGAGTGTGTCGATGGCCTCCCGGCCGAAGTCGCGCCCGGAGTCCTCGGGGGACAGGGCGTACGCCTCGTCGATGAACAGCACCCCGCCGCGCGCCCGGTCGAAGGCCTCCTGGGTGCGGATCGCCGTCGAACCGATGTGCTCGCCGACCAGGTCGACCCGCGAGACCTCGACGAGGTGGCCGCTCTCCAGGACGCCGAGCGAGGCGAGGATCTCGCCGTAGAGCCGGGCGACCGTCGTCTTGCCCGTGCCCGGCGAGCCGGTGAAGACCAGGTGGCGGCGGGCGGAGGCGGCCTTGAGCCCGGCCAGCTGCCTGCGGCGGCCCACCTCGATCATGTCGGTGAGGGCGCGCACCTCCCGCTTGACGCTGTCCAGGCCGACCAGCGCGTCGAGTTCGCCCAGCACCTCCTTGGAGGCGCGGGCGGACGGCACGGGAACCGGCGCCGCCTGCTGGGCGGGGACCGGGGCGAGCAGCCCCACGGTCTGCGTGGCCGTCCGCACGGCCGGTGCCTCCTGCGGCGCCGCACCGGGAGCGCGCGGCCCGCCGCTCTCGTCGCTCGCGCAGTCCTCGACCAGCGGACCCTCCTCGGCGAACTCGAAGCCGCCGCGCGCGCACCGCTCCGTGCGGCACTTCTTGAGCGTCGTACGGCAGCCGTCGATGACATGGAAGCCGTACCCGCCGCTGCCGCTGACCCGGCAGCCGTGGAAGCCGCCCCGGCCGCCCGCGGAGACGTAGAAACCCGCCTCGGCGGGCGAGGTGACCGTGCAGCGCTCGATGGTGGGGTCCGCGCCCTTGGTGACGATCACGCCGGTCTGCACGTCGTCGATCGTGCAGCCGGAGAGGGTGCCGCCGCTGCCGTGGTCGCGGAACCACGCGCCCGTCGCCGCCTCCCGGATGCGGCAGTCGTCCAGCTGCGCCGTCGCGCCGTCGCTCACCGACACCGCCGTGTTGCGCACCTGCGTCAGATCGCTGTCCACGACGTCGGCACGCGAGCCCCGGTCCAGGACGAACAGCGCGTCCGGCACGTCCCGCACCCGGCAGGACTCCAGGACGGCCGTCGCGCCGTCGCTGACCCAGACCGCCGGGTAGTCGCCGGTGCTGTCGTGGATCTCGCACTGGTTGGCGTCCACGCGCGTGCCCGGGTCCCACACCGACAGGCCGTTGCGGCCGAACCGGCAGACCGTGGAACGCGTCAGCGTGAGCACGGAGCGCGAACGCAGATCGATCGCGTTCTCCGGGATGTCGTGGATGCGGCAGTCCGCCAGCGTCAGCACGGCGTCCGTGTCGAGCGTGACGCCGTCCGAGGTGGTGCGGTGCACGTCGCAGTCGGTCAGCTGGGCCGACGCCCGCCCCGTGACGTGCACGCCCGAGCCCTTGACCTCGTACACCTCGCAGCCGATGGCCTCCAGACCGGTGTGCTCGCCGGTCACCGAGAACCCGGCGCCCGACGCGTGGTGCACCCGGCAGCGCTCCAGGCGCGGGTGCGCGCCGCCGCGCACCGCCACGCCGGACTGGCCCGCCGCGACGACCTCGCACTCCTCGAAGACCCCGCCGCCGCCGTCGAGCACCGCGATGCCGATGCCGCCGGGGTTGTCGACGGTGCAGCGGCGCACGGTGGGGCGGGCGCCGCCGCGCACCTCTATGCCGGCCGCGGAGCGGGTCACGACCCGGATGTCCGTCAGCTCGGGGGCGCCGTCCTCGATCAGCAGCGCGGGCGCGGCGGAGTCCTGGCCCTCGATGTGCAGGTCCCGCACGATCGCGGAGGCGCGCACCGTGAGCGGCACGCCGTCGGACGGCGCGATGCGCACGGAGCCTCCGGGGCCGTCCGGGCCGCGCAGCGTCACCGCGCGCCGGACCACGAGGTTCTCGCGGTAGGTGCCCGGGGCGACGGTCAGTATGTCGCCGTCGGCCGCGGCCTCCAAGGCGGCGGCGAGGGATGCGTACTCGCCGGTGCGGCGCCGCCACCGCGACGTGCCGGTGTGCGTCACCTGGACCGTGCCCTGTGCCATGGAGTTGCTCTGCCCCCACCTCGTCGTACGCGGGATCCTGCGCCGGTGTGCGCGATGTGCCGCACCGCCGCGCGAGGAGCCGAAGACTTCGGCCGGTCCACCGTAGCGCGCGGGAGCAGGGCCAGTTGACCCGATCGCCGGGCTGCTGCCCGCGCGGTCGGGTCCGGGGCGGCTCAGGAACCGGTGCCGGTCCTGCCCCAGTCCGGGCCCGCCTCGCCCCAGGCCTGGTCCAGCCGGCGGTGGCGGCCCCGCACGATCCGCCACAGGACGAGCCTGCGGGTGCCCTCGATGACGGCGACGCCCGCCGTGGCCGCGCCGAGTCCGGCGAGGGCCGCGTGCGTGGTCGCCGTCGCGGTGTCCAGCGGCCGGCCGACGACCCGGCCGCGCTCATCGGTCCACAGCCGGAAGCGGTCCCCGGCCTCCGGGGTGTCGAGCGCCGCCACGACGACCCCCGCGCGACGGGTGCCGTCCGGCGCCGTCCAGCGCGCGAGCACCCGGCTGTGGGCGTCGCGCGCCGACGAGGTCTCGGGGTCGGGGTCGAGCGGGGGAGCGGGGACCCGCCGCAGGACCGCGGCGACGACCGCGTGGCGGGTCTCGCGCTGCTCGCGCACCGAACCGAGCAGGGCGCCGCGCGAGACACCGGCGGCGAGCGTGCCGACGAGGGGGGCGGCGACCACGATCAGCACGAGCGCGGCGAGCGCCAGCCAGGCCTCGGCCAGGTCGGTCCGGCGGCGCAGCGGATTGTGCCGCCACCGCCAGAGTCCGGCGACCGCTCGCACAGCCCCGCACCCCCTTCCGCGTCCGTCATGGCCGGGACTGGATGGGCACGGCCCGCGCGGGTGGTCGAGAAGGGGGAGCGGCATCGGCCCGCGAAGCCGCCCTCCCGCACGACACCTTCGCGGCCGCGCTCGTCCCTCTCGCGCCCACCACCCTCAACGTCCCTGTCCCGCCTTCGAGTTCCCCACCGAGACGCCCGTCATTCGAGGATCGTGACGGCGTCACCGACGCGGATCGTACCGGTGTGTTCGGGCACCAGATTCTGCCCGAAGGCGAGTTGGTCGCCGAAGCGGCGGTGGCGGGCCAGCGTGCGCAGCGGTTCCTTGCCGCGCTCCGCGGTGTTCTGGTCGGTGGTCGTCACGACGCAGCGCCCGCACTTCTTGACGACGCGGAAGGTGACCTCGCCTATGGACAGGCGCTTCCAGTCGTCCTCGGCCCAGGGCGGGGTGCCGTCCACGACGACGTTGGGCCGGAAGCGGTTCATCGGAAGAGGGCCCTCGTCGGCGTGGTCCCCCTGGGCGATCAGGGAGTTCAGGGCGTCGAGCGAGGAGAGGGTGGTGAGCAGCAGCGGAAAGCCGTCCGCCAGGCTGACCGTCTCGCCCTCCTCGGCGTACCCGGGGTCGAGGGGGCGGCGCTTGGCGGGGTCGTCGAGGTGCACGAGCCGCACGCTCGCGTCGAGGTGGGCGCTGAACCAGGCGTGCGCCTCGGCGCTCGCCGGCACCGCCTCGATCCTGTCCCCCCAGATCTCCACCGGCACCGTCGCCACCGGCTCGGGCACGGCGATCGTGAGGGGCCTGCGGCCGGGAGCGGACACACGGATGCCGCCGCCGGGCAGAAGCCCGGCGGCGGCCAACGCCATGCGCGGATGCGGCCGTTGTGAGATGAACCGGCCGTCGTCGTCCACCAGCATCCACCGTCGGTCACCCGCGAGCCCCCAGGGCTCCACGACGGCCTCGCGCGGGGCATGTCCCTGGGCCGCCTTGAGCGGGTGGACGTGGATCGACCGAAGGGCTGATTTAGACATGGGGACATCCTGCCAGCAGTCACTGACAGCGACGCCCCAGGGCGATCAGTACCCGCGATAGGGGCGGTTGTACGGATCCTCGTACGGCGCGGGAGCGGGGCGGGGCGCCGCCGGGCGCATCGCCTCGTACCCCGTGCCGGCGGCCGGCCGCTGGGGCTGGGCGCCCGGATACCCGCGCGGAGCGGCGGCCTGCTGCGGGATGTAGGGCGCGGGAGCGGCCTGGTGCAGCGGGGCCGGCTGCTGGGCCTGCGGGTAGCCGTACCCCGGATTGTGCTGGGCGGGGGCGGCCGGCAGCGCGGGCAGCGCGGACTGGAGGGCGGGCAGGTGGCTGTGGCTACCCGTGTCGTACGCGGAGGGGACCCGAATCGGGGCGATCTGGGGAGTGCCCCGCTCTGCGACGAGGGAGTCGTAGATCGGAGTGTCCGTGAAGGACGGCGCGGAGTAGTAACCGCCGCCATAGGTGGAGCGGGGGGAGGTCATACCCCATAAGTTAAGCCCTTGATGTGCTGGTTGGGGAGACCGATAAGAGGGTTGTTTTACGTGTCGGCAGTGGCGATGGCCCCCCAATGCGAGCGAACTTGGGAAAATCGGTCGCCGAACGGCGTACGAATCGTGTAAAGACCGTGATCCTGGCGGGTTACCCGCGGTCGGCCGCGGCGCGGCCGCGAGGCCCGCGGGACGCGGTCATGGGCCCGCCTGTGACGCGGGTAATAGGTTGGCGGCGAACGGAATCGGCGGCCCTGCCGGACGCGGTGACTCACGATTGGGTGCGGACATGACCATGTCTAAAGGATCGAACGTTCCCCTGCCGGCATCCGCCGTGCGGGTGGAGCTGGGGTGGGCCTCGGGCGCCGGAGTGCCCGACGCCGACGCGTCCGCCCTGCTGCTCACCGCTTCCGGGAAGGTGCGCTCGGACGCGGACTTCGTCTTCTACAACCAGCCCGCCCACTCCTCCGGGGCGGTGCGCCACGAGGGCAAGCGGCACGCCGAGGGCGGTGTCAGCGACGTGCTGACCGTCGACCTCGCGCGCGTGGAGCCCGCGATCGAGACCGTGGTGCTCGCGGCCTCGGCCGACAGCGGCACCTTCGGGCAGGTCCCCGGCCTCTACATCCGGGTGCTCGACGCGGCCGGCGGCGCCGAACTCGCCCGCTACGACAGCGCGGACGCGACCGTGGAGCGGGCCTTCGTGCTCGGCGAGCTCTACCGGCGCCAGGGCGCGTGGAAGTTCCGCGCCGTGGGCCAGGGATACGGCAGCGGCCTGGAGGGACTCGCGACGGACTACGGGATCACGGTGGACCAGCCGGCCAGGACACCGCCTCCCGCCACCGCACCCGCGCCGGCACCCGAACCCGCGCCGGCACCCACCGCCGCACCCGCGCCCGCGTCTCCACCCGCACCCGAACCGGCCCCCGCCCCCGCCTCCGCCCCTGTGCGCCTGAGCAAGGTCACGTTGACGAAGGACGCCCCGTCCGTCTCGCTGACCAAGCAGGGCGGCACCTCGGGCGCCATGCGCGTGAACCTCAACTGGCAGACACGCAAGCAGTTCAAGGGCTGGGGCGCCAAGCTCGGCAGGGCCGTCGCTCTGCACGCCGACCTCGATCTGGACCTCTGCGCGCTCTACGAACTCGCCGACGGCCGCAAGGGAGTCGTCCAGGCCCTCGGCAACGCCTTCGGGGCGCTGCACCAACCGCCGTACATGCTGCTCGACGGCGACGACCGCACCGGCGCGGTCGCCAGTGGGGAGAACCTCACCATCAACCTCGACCACATCGAGGACTTCCGCCGCGTCGTCATCTTCGTGACCATCTACGAGGGCGCCCGCAGCTTCGCCGACCTCAACGCCACCGTCACCCTCCAGCCGCAGCACGGCGCCGCCGTCGACTTCTCGCTCGACGAGTGCACGGTCCCCTCGACGGTGTGCGCGCTGGCCCTGCTCACCAACACCGGCGGCGACCTCGTCGTCCAGCGCGAGGCCCGCTACCTCGTCCCCGAGCGCGGGGTGAGCCCGCAGCGCACCATCGACCAGGCCTACGGATGGGGCATGAACTGGACCCCGGGCAGGAAGTGACCGCTCAGCGCCGCTCGACGGCGGGCCCGGCCGCGGCGTCCGGACGCGCGTACGTACGCCCCTTCCAGGCCGCGCCCCGCCCCTTGTAGTGCCGCACCGCCGAGTCCACCGTCATCAGGAGGTACAGGAAGGCGGTGGCGGGCAGGAGGGGAGCGAGCCACCAGGGCTGCCCGTAGTACCGCAGCATCGGCAGATACGTGCCGGCCATCACCAGCCACGCCAGGCCCCCCAGCGCGGCGGCCGGCACCTCGCCCGTAACCAGGCCCACGACCAACGCGCACGGCGGGGCGAGGTAGACCACCCCGAGCCCGACGACCGTGCCGGCGAGCACGAGCGGGTTGTGCCTCAGCTGGGCGTACGCGCTGCGCGCCACCATCCGCCACAGATCCGCGAGGCGGGGATAGGGGCGCACGCTGTCGACGCCCTCGGCGAGCCCGAGCCAGAGGTGGCCGCCCGAGCGCCGCACCGCGCGCGCCAGCGCCACGTCGTCGATCACCGCGTGCCGGATGGAGTCGGGAACGCCCGCCCGCTCGGCGGTGTCGGCGCGCAGCAGGACGCAGCCGCCCGCCGCGGCCGTCGTGCGCGCCCCCTTCCGCCCGATCCGGCGGAAGGGATAGAGCTGGGCGAAGAAGTAGACGAAGGCCGGCACCACCAGGCGCTCCCACAGGCTCCGCACGCGCAGCCGGGCCATCTGCGACACCAGGTCGAAACCGCCCGCGTGGGCGGCGGCCACGAGCTGCCGCAGGCTGTCCGGCGCGTGAGCGATGTCCGCGTCGGTGAGCAGCAGGTACTCCGGGTCCCGGGCGCGGGCCAGAGCGATCCCGTGCCGCACCGCCCAGAGCTTGCCGGTCCACCCCGCGGGCGGCTCACCGGGCGAGCCGACGGTCAACGGCAGGCCCCCGTGCCGCTCGGCCAGCACGCGCGCCAGCTCGCCCGTACCGTCCGAGCTGCCGTCGTCGACCAGGAAGACCTCGGCCCGGCCCGGATAGTCCTGCGCGAGCAGGGACGGCAGGCTCACGGGCAGCATGTCCGCCTCGTCCCTGGCGGGCACGACCACACCGACCGACGGCCAGCGCCCGGGGTCAGCACGGGGCGGAAGGCGTACATCCGTACGCCAGAAGAAACCCTGCCCCCACAGCAGCCACAGCCACGCGGCAAGCGATCCGGCGGCGATCCACGCAACGGCGCTCATCCGTCGAAGTCTGCCCCACGGACCCGGGCCCGCGGGGGCCATCGACTATGGTGACCGGGTGAAGATCGCGCTCATGGACTCCGGTATCGGACTGCTCGCCGCGGCGGCCGCGGTGCGCCGCCTGCGGCCCGACGCCGATCTGGTGCTCGCCTCCGACCCCGACGGGATGCCGTGGGGGCCGCGCACCCCGCAGGACCTCACCAGGCGTGCCCTCGCGGTCGCCGAGGCCGCCGCAGCGCACCGGCCCGACGCCTTGATCGTGGCCTGCAACACCGCGTCCGTGCACACGCTGCCCGCCATGAGGGCCCGCCTGGAGCCCGGCATCCCGGTGATCGGGACCGTGCCGGCCATCAAGCCCGCCGCCTCCGGTGGCGGCCCCGTCGCCATCTGGGCCACGCCCGCCACCACCGGCAGCCCCTACCAGCGCGGCCTCATCGAGCAGTTCGCGAGCGGCGTCGCCGTCACCGAGGTGCCCTGCCCCGGCCTCGCCGACGCCGTGCAGTACGCGGACGAGCGGGCCATCGACGAGACGATCGCCGCAGCCGCTGCCCTGACCCCGCCCGATGTCAGGGCCGTCGTCCTGGGCTGCACCCATTACGAACTGGTCGCGGAGCGGATCCGCGCCGCCGTGCAGCGGCCCCAGCTGCCGCCGCTCGCGCTGTACGGCTCGGCCGGCGCCGTCGCCGCCCAGGCGCTGCGCCGGGTCGGCCGGTCCGCCGTCGCCGGGTCCAGCCCCGCGACGCCCGGTCTCACGGTGCTGCTGAGCGGGCGCGAGGAGCGGCTGCCGGCGGCGGCACTCGCGTACGCCGAAGGGCGCATGCTCGCGGCGGTCAGCCCCGCGCTCTGACTCACCCGGCGTGCCCCTGCTCCCGTGCTGGTCACTCTGAGCGACGGCATGCCTTCGCGGCGGAACCTGAGTAGTCTCGAAGCCATGAAGGACCGAGCCCATGAGGAGCACGGCGAGCGAGCCGTGACCGACGGCCAGCCCGAGGTCTGGACCGGCCGCGCGACCAACCGCGTGCAGTGGCTGCTGGCCTGCGCGGGCGCGGCCTGCCTGGCCCTCGGCATCGCGCTCGCGGTCGGCTCCGTGTGGACCTCCGGCATCGCGCCCCTGCTCATGTCCGTCGTGGGCTGCATCGCCGCCGGCCTGTTGATGCTCTTCGGGACGCTCGCCTTCGTCCATGTGGCCGTGAAGGTCGACAAGGATTCCCTGGAGGTGCGCTGCGGCCATCTGGGCCTGCCGCGCCGCCACATCCCGCTCTCCCACGTCGTCGGCGCGGACTTCGCCCCCACGGTCACCCCCCGGCACTGGGGCGGCTGGGGCTACCGGTGGCGGCCCGAGAAGGGCACGGCCGTCGTGGTCCGGCGCGGCGAGGGCATGGTGATCCGGCTGGGCGACGGCCATACGTTCACGGTGACCGTCGACGACGCCGAATCCGCGGTCCGCGCGATCCGGGCCCGGCTGAAGCTCCGGGGCACATCGCCCTGACCCCGGCCGACGGCGTCCACCGCGCCGGAACGGGGTGCCCTCGGGCGCTCCGACCGCGCTGTCGGCGCCCAGCTGAGGCGCCGTACACTCCCCGGGTGACCGCCACCACCACTCCCGTGGACGAGCCGGACCAGCTCGATCCGCGGCCCGCGCCGGCCCCCCGCCCCCCGCGCGCCCTGCGACGGCTCGTGCCCGCCACCGCGGCGGCCCTCTCCGGAGTGCTGCTCTACGTCAGCTTCCCGCCCCGCACGCTGTGGTGGCTCGCCCTGCCCGCCTTCGCCGTCCTCGCCGGGACCCTGCGCGGCCGCACCTGGAAGGCCGGTCTCGGCCTCGGCTACCTCTTCGGCCTCGGCTTCCTGCTGCCGCTCCTGGTGTGGACCGGCGTCGAGGTCGGCCCGGGTCCGTGGCTGGCGCTCGCCGCAGTCGAGGCCGTCCTCGTCGCCCTGGTCGGCGCGGGCATCGCGGCCCTCTCCCGCCTGCCCGGGTACCCGCTGTGGGCAGCCGCCCTGTGGACCGCGGGCGAGGCGGCACGCGCGCGTGCGCCCTTCGGCGGCTTCCCCTGGGGCAAGATCGCCTTCGGCCAGGCGGACGGCGTCTTCCTGCCGCTCGCCGCGCTCGGCGGTACTCCCGTGCTCGGCTTCGCGGTCGTCCTGTGCGGCTTCGGCCTGTACGAGGTCGCGCGCCGGGCCCGGGACGCGCGCGCCGAGGGCGGACTGCGGCGCGGGGCGGTGGCCGTCGCCGGGCTCAGTGTGCTCGTACCCCTCCTCGGCGCCTTCGCCGCGCGGCCGCTCGTCGGCGACGACGCGCAGGACGGCACCGCGACCGTCGCCGCGATCCAGGGCAACGTCCCGCGCGCGGGGCTCGGCTTCAACGCGCAGCGCCGCGCGGTCCTCGACCACCACGTGCGCGAGACCGAGCGCCTGGCCGCCGAGGTGAGGGCCGGCCGGATCAAGCGCCCCGACCTCGTGCTGTGGCCGGAGAACTCCTCCGACATCGACCCGTTCACCAACCCCGACGCGCGCCAGGAGATCGAGGACGCCGTCGCGGCGATCGGGGTCCCGCTGTCGGTGGGCGGCGTCGTCGAGAAGCCGGACGGCAGGCTCTACAACGAGCAGATCCTTTGGGACCCGGAGAAGGGCCCCACGGACACCTACGACAAGCGGCAGATCCAGCCCTTCGGCGAGTACATCCCGCTGCGCGGCCTCATCGGGGTCTTCAGCAGCGACGTCGACATGGTCCGCCAGGACTTCAGCCGTGGGTCAAAGCCCGGCGTCTTCACCATGGCCGGCACCAAGGTGGGCATCGCGACCTGCTACGAGGCCGCCTTCGACTGGGCGGTGCGGGACACCGTGACGGGCGGCGCCCAGATCATCTCCGTACCCAGCAACAACGCCACGTTCGACCGCAGCGAGATGACGTACCAGCAGCTCGCGATGTCCCGGGTGCGCGCGGTCGAGCACAGCCGCGCCGTCGTCGTCCCGGTGACCAGCGGCGTCAGCGCGGTCATCATGCCGGACGGCGCGGTGCGGGCGAAGACGAAGTGGTTCACCGCCGACTCGCTCGTGGAGGAGGTCCCGCTGCGCTCGTCGCGGACCCCGGCCACCCGCCTCGGCGCGCTGCCCGAGGGCGTCCTGGCGCTGCTCGCCGCGGGCGGCCTCGGCTGGGCCGCGGCGTCGGCGCGGACCCGGCGGACCACCGCCGGGTGACCCCGGCCGGTGTCGGCCGGGGCAGCGGCGAGGCGCGGCTAGGGTCGGGGCATGGCAACTCCTGATTTCATCCGCACGATCCGCGCCGACGCGGGCCAGCAGCTCCTGTGGCTCCCCGGGGTCACCGCCATCGTCTTCGACGACGCGGGCAGGGTGCTGCTCGGACGGCGCTCCGACAACGGCCGGTGGTCGGTGATCGGCGGGATCCCGGAACCGGGGGAGCAGCCCGCACAGTGCGCGGTGCGCGAGGTGTACGAGGAGACGGCGGTGCGCTGCGTGCCCGAACGCATCGTGCTGGTGCAGGCGCTCGAACCGGTCACCTACCCCAACGGCGACACCTGCCAGTACATGGACATCACGCTGCGCTGCCGTGCCGTCGGCGGCGAGGCGCGCGTCAACGACGACGAGTCGCTGGAGGTGGCGTGGTTCGACGTGGACGCGCTGCCGGACCTGCACGAGTTCTCGCTCTTCCGCGTCAAGCAGGCGCTGGTGGAGGGCCCCACGTGGTTCGAGCCGTCCGCGGAGCGCTGAGCGCCGAGCGTGCCTTGCTGCTCACCGGGCCCCGCCGTGGCTGGTGGGACCTCCGTTAGCCTGAGGGCACGATGAACCGTTTGAGCACGTCATGGGGCGCGTACGACCTCACCCGCTTTCCGCAGGACCCCCGCGATCAGCTGCGCGCCTGGTCGGCGGCCGACGCCTATCTGCTGCGGCACCTCGCCGGCGAGGAAGGGGCGCCGGCCCTGGACCTCAGCGGCACCGTGGCCGTCGTGGGCGACCGGTGGGGGGCGCTGACGACCGTTCTCGCCGGGCACGCGCGCGTGCCGGTGCAGATCACCGACTCCTTCCTCGCCCAGCAGGCCACCCGGGCCAATCTGGCGCGGGCGGGCCTGGCGCCGGACGCGGCACGGCTCCTGACGACCAGGGACACGCCGCCCGCGCGGATCGACGTCCTCCTGGTCCGCGTACCGAAGAGCCTCGCGCTCCTGGAGGACCAGCTCCACCGGCTGGCCCCCGCACTGCACGAGGGCACCGTCGTCGTCGGCACCGGCATGGTCACCGAGATCCACACGTCGACGCTGGAGCTGTTCGAGCGGCTCGTCGGGCCGACCAAGACCTCCCTGGCCCGGCAGAAGGCGCGGCTCGTCTTCAGCACCCCGGACCCCGCGCGCACCCCCGGACCGAGCCCCTGGCCGACCACGTACACGCTGGCCGACGACGCCGGGGCCGGCGCCGGGCTGACGGTCGTCAACCACGCCGGCATCTTCTGCGCCGACCGGCTCGACATCGGCACCCGCTTCTTCCTGAAGCACCTGCCGCGCGCCCGCGCCGGCGCGCACGTCGTGGACCTGGGCTGCGGCAACGGCGTGCTCGGCACCGCCGTGTCCGTCGCCGAGCCCGACGCCGCCGTCACCTTCATCGACGAGTCGTTCCCGGCCGTCGCCTCCGCCGAGGCCACCTTCCGGGCCAATGCCGCCGAGGGCGCGAAGGCGCACTTCGTGGCCGGTGACGCGCTGGCCGCCGTGCCGCCCGGGTCGGTGGACCTCGTCCTGAACAATCCGCCGTTCCACAGCCACCAGGCGACGACCGGCGCGACCGCCCGGCGCATGTTCGGCGGCGCGCGGGCCGCGCTGCGCCCCGGCGGGGAGCTGTGGGTCATCGGCAACCGCCACCTCGGCTACCACGTGAAGCTCCGCAAGCTCTTCGGCAACGCGGAAGTCGTGGCGAGCGACCCGAAGTTCGTCGTGCTGCGGGCGGTCAAGGGCGGTAACTGAGCCACGGCCGCCCGGCGCCGCGCCCAGGTGTGCCGGCCGCCGCCGCGGGGCGCCCGTGCACCTCGGCGGGGCCGAACGGCCCTGGCCGGGTTCGCGGCGGCGCCCGGGCGGTGGCAGCGTCGGAGGGAGGAATGCCGGGGCCGGTCCCCTCCGGTTCCGGCGGTCCGCTCCGGTTGCGGCGGTCCGTTCCGGTTCGGCCGGTCGTTCCGGTTCCGGCGGCCCGTTCCGGATCGGCCCGGACCGAACCGGCGTCGCGACGAGTGACCCGGCGTTCTCGTGGAACCCGCGCCCCGACCACGTATCCCCGTATCCGCCGCACACCCCGACCCTCGCGAGGAGACCTCATGGCGCCCATGGCGAAGGAGGACCTGGCGGCACTCGACGCACACTGGCGTGCCGCCAATTACCTGGCCGTCGGCCAGATCTACCTGATGAGCAACCCACTGCTGACCGAGCCGCTGCGACCCGAGCACATCAAGCCGCGCCTGCTGGGCCACTGGGGCACCTCACCGGGACTCAACCTCGTCCACACCCACCTCAACCGCGTCATCAAGGAGCGTGACCTGGAGGCGCTGTGCGTGTGGGGGCCCGGCCACGGCGGCCCGGCCGTGCTCGCCAACTCCTGGCTGGAGGGCAGCTACACCCAGACGTACCCGGCGGTGACGCGGGACGAGGAGGGCATGGCGCGGTTGTTCCGCCAGTTCTCCTTCCCCGGCGGGGTGCCGAGCCACGTCGCGCCCGAGACGCCCGGCTCGATCCACGAGGGCGGTGAGCTCGGCTACTCCCTCGCGCACGCGTACGGCGCGGCCTTCGACAACCCCGACCTGGTCGTGGCCTGCGTCATCGGCGACGGCGAGGCCGAGACCGGGCCGCTGGCCGGATCCTGGCACTCGAACAAGTTCCTCGACCCCGTGCACGACGGCGCCGTCCTGCCGATCCTCCACCTCAACGGCTACAAGATCGCCAACCCGACGCTGCTCGCCCGCCTGCCCGACGCGGAGCTGGACGCGCTGCTCAAGGGCTACGGCCACGAGCCGCTGTACGTGGCGGGTGACGACCCGCTCACCGTCCACCAGACGATGGCCGACGCCATGGACGAGGCGCTGGACCGCATCGCCGCCCTCCAGCGCGCCGCCCGCGGCGGCGGCGCGCACAGCCGCCACCGCTGGCCCGTGATCGTGCTGCGCACCCCCAAGGGCTGGACCGGCCCGGCGACCGTGGACGGCGAGCCGGTCGAGAACACCTGGCGCGCCCACCAGGTGCCGCTCTCCGAGGTCCGGGAGAACCCGGCCCATCTGCGCCAGTTGGAGCAGTGGCTGCGCTCCTACCGCCCCGAGGACCTCTTCGACGCGCACGGCACGCCCGTCCCCGAGGTCCTGGCGTGGGTGCCGGAGGGCGAACGCCGGCTGGGCGCGACGCCGCACGCCAACGGCGGCCTGCTCAGCAGCCCGCTGCCGCTGCCGCCGCTGGAGGACTTCGCCGTCCCCGTCGAGCGCCCCGGCGCCACCCTGCACGAACCGACCCGGGTGACGGGCGACCTGCTCGCCCGCGTCATGGCCGACACCGCGCGGCGCCGGGACTTCCGCGTCGTGGGGCCGGACGAGACCGAGTCCAACCGCCTGGGCGCGCTCTACGGGGTCACCGGCAAGGCCTGGCAGGAGCGCGTCCTCGACACCGACGAGCACCTCGCCCGGGACGGCCGCGTCATGGAGGTCCTGTCCGAGCACCTGTGCCAGGGGTGGCTGGAGGGCTACACCCTCACCGGCCGGCACGGCCTGTTCTCCTGCTACGAGGCGTTCGTCCACATCGTCGACTCGATGGTCAACCAGCACATCAAGTGGCTGAAGACCTCGCGTTCCCTGCCCTGGCGCGCACCCGTCCCCTCGCTCAACTACCTGCTCACCTCGCACGTGTGGCGCCAGGACCACAACGGCTTCTCGCACCAGGACCCGGGGTTCGTGGATCACGTCCTCAACAAGAGCCCCGACGTCGTACGCGTCTACCTGCCGCCGGACGCCAACACCCTGCTGTCGGTGACCGAGCACGTCCTGGCCAGCCGCGATTACGTCAACGTGGTTGTCGCGGGCAAGCAGCCCTGCTTCGACTGGCTCTCCCTCGACGCGGCCAGGGCGCACTGCGCGCGCGGCGCCGGCGTGTGGGAGTGGGCGGGCACGGACGACGGCTCGCGCGAACCCGACGTGGTCCTGGCCTGCGCGGGCGACGTGCCGACGCAGGAGGTCCTCGCCGCGGCGAGCCTGCTGCGGGAGCTGCTGCCCGAGCTGGCCGTCCGGGTGGTCAACGTCGTGGACATCGCCCGCCTCATGCCCCGGGAGGAGCACCCGCACGGCATGCCGAACGACGAGTACGACGCCCTCTTCACCGCCGACCGGCCGGTGATCTTCGCCTACCACGGCTACCCCTGGCTGATCCACCGCCTGGCCTACCGCCGCACCGGGCACGCCAACCTCCACGTGCGCGGGTACAAGGAGGCGGGCACGACCACCACCCCCTTCGACATGGTCGTCCGCAACGACCTCGACCGGTACCGGCTGGTCATGGACGTCATCGACCGCGTCCCCGGCCTCGCCGCGCGGGCCACGCAGGCGCGCCGGGCGATGGCCGACGCCCGTACCCGCCACCACGCGTGGATCCGCGAGCACGGCACCGACCTGCCCGAGGTCGCCGACTGGAAGTGGCCGGGCGCCAGTGCCGGATGAACTGTTCGGTGCCGGACTGTTCCCCCGGGACCGCGCCGAGATCGGCCCGGGGGCCGTGCACCTGCCCGACTGGCTGCCGGCGGCGGCGCAGCTTCGGCTGGTGGAGGCGTGCCGGCGGTGGGCGAAGCCGCCGGCCGGGCTGCGGCTGGTCAGCACGCCCGGCGGCGGGACCATGACGGCCCGGCAGTTCGGCCTGGGGTGGCACTGGTATCCGTACGGGTACGCGCGCACCGCCGTCGACGGGGACGGCGCGCCGGTGAAGCCGATGCCGCCGTGGCTCGCCGAACTGGGCCGCGCGGCGGCCGAGGCGGCCGGGTACGGGAGCGGGGAGCAGGGCGGGGAGGCGTACGACATCGCGCTGGTCAACTTCTACGAGGCCGACGCCCGCATGGGCATGCACCGCGACAGCGACGAGAAGTCCCCGGCCCCGGTGGTGTCGCTGAGCCTCGGCGACACCTGCCTCTTCCGCTTCGGCAACACCCGCACGCGCACGAAGCCCTATACCGACGTCGAGCTGCGCAGCGGCGACCTCGTGGTCTTCGGGGGGCCGTCCCGTCTCGCGTACCACGGGGTGCCCCGGGTGCTGCCCGGCACGGCCCCGCCGGCGCTCGGGCTGACCGGGCGGCTGAACATCACGCTGCGGGTGAGCGGACTGCGGGACGAGGGGCCGTGACCCCCGGGGCGCTCAGGCCTCCAGGTCGAGCAGCAGCCGCTTGCGTTCGAGGCCGCCCGCGTACCCGGTGAGGGAGCCGTCGGCGCCGATCACCCGGTGGCAGGGGCGCACGACGAGCACGGGGTTGCGGCCGATGGCCGTGCCGAGGGCGCGGACCGCCGCCCGGGACAGGCCCAGCTGCTCGGCGAGCCGCCCGTAGGTGGTCGTGGTGCCGTAGGGGACCGTGTCCAGGGCCTGCCAGACCTTGCGCTGGAACGCGGTGCCCGCCCCCTCGGCGTACTCGACGTCGAAGTGGGTCAGGCTCCCGGCGAAGTAGGAGCGAAGCTGCGCGGCGATCGTCTCGAACGCCGCGTCGTCACGGACCCAGCCCTCGCGCACGACCGCCGCGCCCTTCTGGCCCGGCATGGACAGCGAGGCCAGCGCCGTGCCGCCCTTGGCGGTGGCCGACGGCTCGCCCACCAGCAGCAGCTCGCCCAGCGGGCTGTCGATCGTGGTGTGGACGGTCATCGCAAACTCTCCTCGCGTTCTGTGGCCGGCCTCCAGTCTGCGCCCCGCACGCGGCTGCGGCTGGCGGGATTCGGACAGGACGTTCAGGCGGGGGCGCCGGTGGCCCCGGTGTGCCGGGAGGCATGCGCCGTGAGATGCCGCTCACGCTTTATGCAACTAGTTGCACAAGCTTCCCGGGGTCGTCTACAACTGTCGGGTAGACACCGCGTACGGAGGCGCCGCATGAGCCGTTACCCGAACCTGCTGAACCCGCTCGACCTGGGCTTCACCACCCTGCCCAACCGGGTCCTGATGGGCTCCATGCACGTCGGCCTGGAAGAGGCGCCGAACGGGTTCGAGCGCATGGCGGAGTTCTACGCGACCCGCGCGCGCGGCGGCGTCGGCCTCATCGTCACCGGCGGCATCGCCCCCAACGACGAGGGGCGCCCCTACGAGGGCGGCGCCAAGATGACCACCGAGGCCGAGGCCGAGGAGCACGCCCGCATCACCGCCGCCGTGCACGCCGAGGGCGGCCGCATCGCGATGCAGATCCTGCACTTCGGGCGGTACGCCTACCACGACAAGCTGGTGGCCCCGAGCGCGCTCCAGGCCCCCATCAGCCCCTTCGTGCCCCGCGAACTCACCGACGAGGACGTCGAGCGGACCATCGAGGACTTCGTCCGCGCCGCCGAACTGGCCAAGCTCGCCGGCTACGACGGCGTCGAGATCATGGGCTCCGAGGGCTACCTGATCAACGAGTTCATCGCGGCCCCCACCAACCGGCGCACCGACCGCTGGGGCGGCGCCTACGAGAACCGCGTGCGCTTCCCCGTGGAGATCGTCCGCCGCACCCGCGAGCGCGTGGGCACCGACTTCATCCTCATCTACCGGCTCTCCATGCTGGACCTGGTCCCCGGCGGCTCCACCCTGGAGGAGGTCGTCCACCTCGCCAAGGCGATCGAGGCCGCCGGCGCGACGATCATCAACACCGGCATCGGCTGGCACGAGGCGCGCATCCCCACCATCGCCACCTCGGTGCCGCGCGGCGCCTACACCTTCGTGACCAAGAAGGTGATGGGCGAGGTCTCCGTCCCGCTCGTCACCACCAACCGCATCAACACCCCCGAGATCGCCGAGCGACTGCTCGCCGACGGCGCCGCCGACATGGTCTCCCTGGCCCGCCCGCTCCTCGCCGACCCCGACTTCGTCGCCAAGGCCGCGGCCGAGCGGTCCGAGGCGATCAACACCTGCATCGGCTGCAACCAGGCGTGCCTGGACCACACGTTCAATCTCCAGATCACCTCCTGCCTGGTCAACCCGCGCGCCTGCCACGAGACCGAGCTGGTGCTCTCGCCGACCCGCACCAGGAAGAGCATCGCCGTCGTCGGCGCCGGGCCCGCCGGACTCGCCTTCGCCGTCTCGGCGGCCGAGCGCGGCCACGACGTGACACTCTTCGACGCCGCCCCCGAGATCGGCGGGCAGCTCAACGTCGCCCGCAAGGTCCCCGGCAAGGAGGAGTTCGACGAGACCCTGCGCTACTTCCGCACCCAGCTCGCCCTGCGCGGCGTGCATGTCCGGCTGAACACCGTCGTCACCGCCGACGAACTGGCCGGGGCCGCGTACGACGAAGTGGTCGTCGCCACCGGCGTGACCCCGCGCACCCCCGAGATCCCCGGTATCGACCACCCCAGCGTCGTCGGCTACCTCGACGTGCTCCGCGACGGCGCGCCCGTCGGGGAGCGGGTCGCCGTCATCGGCGCGGGCGGCATCGGCTTCGACGTGGCGGAGTACCTCACCGACGGCGGCGAGAAGGCGAGTCTGGACCCGGCGACGTACTTCCGCCAGTGGGGCGTCGACATGGACTACCGCGAGCGCGGCGGCCTGACGAAGCCCGAGCGGCCCACCCCGCCGCGCACCGTCCACCTGCTCCAGCGCAAGGCGACCAAGGTCGGTCAGGGCCTCGGCAAGACGACGGGCTGGATCCACCGCACCGAACTGCGCCACCGCGGCGTCACGATGGTGGCGGGCGTCAGCTACGACCTGATCGACGACGCGGGGCTGCACATCACCGTCGACGGCGTCTCCTCCGTCCTGCCCGTCGACACCGTCGTCCTGTGCGCGGGCCAGGAACCGCGCCGCGGCCTCTACGACGAGCTGCGCGCCGCCGGACGCAGCGTGCACCTCATCGGGGGCGCCGACGTCGCCGCCGAGCTGGACGCCAAGCGCGCCATCAAGCAGGGTACGGAGCTGGCCGCGGCCCTGTGAGGCCCTCCCTAGGATGACCCCATGTCACTCCCGCACGCGATCCTCACCGCCCTCATGGAGAAGCCGTCGTCGGGGCTCGAACTGACCCGCAGGTTCGACAAGTCGATCGGCTACTTCTGGTCGGCCACGCACCAGCAGATCTACCGCGAGCTGGGCAGGCTGGAGCGCGAGGGGGCGATCCGCGCGCTGCCGCGGGAAGGGGCGACGCGCGGGCAGAAGAAGGAGTACGAGGTCCTGCCCGCGGGCCGCGCCGAACTGGCCCGCTGGACCGCGGCGAGCCAGGACCCGAAGCCGATGCGGGACACCCTGCTGCTGCGGCTGCGCGCCGCCGCGGTCGTCGGCACCGAGGGAATCCAGGCGGATCTGCACCGCCATCTGGATCTGCACCGGCGGCAGTTGGCCCAGTACGAGGAGATCGAGCGCCGGGACTTCCCGCCGGAGAAGGACGCCATGGAGGACCGGCTGCGGCATGTGGTGCTGCGCGCGGGCATCGACCTGGAGACGTTCTGGACGCAGTGGCTCACCCGGACGATCGAGGAACTCCAGACGCCGTAGCGCGGCGGGGCGCCCGGCGGCCGGACACGCGGCGGCTGCCGCCCGCCCGACGTGCTGACGGGAGGGCGGCAGCCGATGATGCCGCTGTGTCGCGTGTCCGGTCACATCCGGTGACCCGCGCCGCGTCGGCGCAGGTACCAGACGCCGCCGCTCGCGGCCACCAGGGACACCAGCGCCCCGCCGGTGACGAGCGTGAGCGTGCCCCGGTCCTTCGAACCGCCCCCGAGTCCACCGCGTACGCCGCGCGAGGGCGCGGTCGTCGAGGAGGCCGTCGGCGCCGCGCCGACGGTGACGGTCTGAGGCCCGGCCTGCGAGCCGTCCTGACACGTGACCAGGACCGTGTAGGAGCCGGCACTGACATTCCGCCAGGTGGCGCTGCCGTTCGACAGCGGCATCTGTTGGCCTCCCGCGAAGCTCGCGTTGCGGTTGCCCATCAATGAGGCCGTTCCGCCGGTGGGACACGCGGCGGTGGTGACCTGCACGGTGGAGCCGGTGGCGGTGACAGTGATGCCACCGCCCGCGAACGCGGACGGGGTGGCCAGCGCCAGCGGCAGCGCGGCGGAGGCTACGGTCAGGCCGGCACGGACACATATCTGAGTAGTACGCATGAGTCTGCCCTCCGGTGGCACGGGAGGCGGTACAACCCATGCGCCGCCGCGAATCGGGGAACGCCCGTGCTACCTGACGAAGAGCCAACTCGCCCCGGGCCGAAACCGCATGCGGACCGCCTCCGGGCAGGTGACGGAATCCATCGTCCGGCCCAGAGCCGACCGGCCCAGAGCCGGCCCTAGCCGGGAGGGATCAGGCCGTCCGCGACGAGGCCCTCGTGCACGGCCTGCCCGAGCGCCCGCACCGCGGACTGCGGGCGCACCATCACGGTGAACTCCTTGATCCTGCCGTCCGCGTCGAAGTGCAGCAGGTCGATGCCGTGGATCTCCTTGCCGTTCACCACCGTGCGGAACAGCAGGACCGCCGACTCGGCCTCGCTCCCGTCGGCGCTCGTGTCCGCCTGCCCGGCGTACGACCCCACGTACCGGAAGTCCTCGAACGTGCGCAGCAGCACACCGAAGAGCCCGAGCAGCATCGGCCTGCCCTCGAAGGGGGTGAACTTGACCGGGCTGTAGAAGCGGACGTCCGGCGTGAGCAGATCCTCCAGGGCGTCGAGATCGCGCTTCTCGACCACGGCGCGGAAACGTTCGGCGGTGGGGTGCACGGCGGTCCTCCAAAGGGTGGGAGCCAGAGCCGGAGCCATGGCCGGGCATAGTCATCAATCTGACTAGTCAGATTGATGACTATGCTGGGGGTGCGAGGCGGCGGAAGGGAAGGGGATCCGGGCGATGGCTCTGCGGCACGCGGTGCTCGCGGCACTGCTGGACGGCGAGTACAGCGGTTATCAGCTGGCGAAGGGCTTCGACATCGGCGTGGCCAACTTCTGGCACGCGCTGCCCCAGCAGCTCTACGCCGAGCTGGCCAAACTGGAGGCGGACGGCCTGGTCCACGGCCGGGAGGTCGTCCAGGAGGGCCGGCCCAACAAGCGGCTGTTCCGCGTCACCGACGAGGGCCTCGCCGAGATGGAGCGCTTCGCCGCGCGCGCCGCCAAGCCGTCCTTCATCCGCGACGACCTGCTCGTCAAGGTGCAGGCCGTCGACGGCATCGCCGCGGCGCCGGTGATCGGGCAGCTCATCGAGCGGGCCCAGGTGGCCGACGCCAAGATCGAGGTGCTCGAAAAGCTCCTGGTGAAGCTGCGCGGCGGCATCGACGAGGACGAGTTCCTGCGCACCGGCGACCGCGTCGGCCCCTATCTGACCTGCCTGCGCGGCCTCGCCTTCGAGCGCGAGTCCCGCGACTGGTGCCGGCGCGCGGCGGCCCTGCTGGGCGCACGGGCGGCCGCCGCGCGAGCGGGAGGCTGAGCGCCGGGGTCAGCCCGTGGTGACGGTCCGCTCGGGCGAGTAGGCGCCCCACGTCCCGTCCGGCAGCTTGGGGCGGACCTGTATCCGGTGCCGCTCCCCGGCCTTCCTGCCGATGTAGAAGCTGTGGTCGGCCTTGTCCGTGGGCGCGGTGCCGCCGAAGACGAGCGAGGTGGCGGTGCGCCCGTCCAGCCGGATCTGGTACTCCGTCACGGCCCCGCCGGTACGCGGCGGCCGCCAGGACAGGTCGATGTAGTACGCCCCGTCGGCGCGGTGCGTCGCGGCGCGGAACGCCGTGGGCGCCGTGCCGCGCCCCGAGTCCTTGCCCGCGGCGGTCGTGAGGCGGAGCTTCGGTCCGGCGTCGGAGAAGTTGTCGGCGGCGTCGCGCGCCTTGACCGTGAAGGTGTAGTGGGTGCCGGGTCGCAGCCCCGTGACGAGCGTCGCAGTCTGCCCGCCGCCCACGCTGTGGATCTTCGAGGAGCCCTGATAGATCTCGTACGAGGCCACGCCCCGGTCGTCCGACGACTTGTCCCAGGTCAGCATCGCCGACCGGCTCCCCTCGGCCCGGCCGCGGAGCCGGGCGGGCGGGGTCGGCGGCTTGTGGTCGGCGGCGGCCGCGGCGGGCGTGGTGACGGACAGTCTCCTGCTGTCCGGGCTGACGTTCCCGTCGGCGTCGCGGGCGCGCACGGTGAAGGCGTACGTCGTCGCGGGCCGCAGGCCCACGATGTCCACCATGTGCTTGCCGCTCGGCACTTCCTTGACCTTCTTGGCGTCGCGGTACACCTCGTAGCCGGTGACGCCGGTGTCGTCGGTGGCCTGGTTCCACATGACGTGGGCGGTGGTGGCGCTGCCCGCCTGTACGGTGAGACCCCGGGGCGCGGCGGGGGGCGTGGTGTCGTGCCGCTCGTCCTGACCGCCCCGGGCGCAGCCGCCGAGGGCGGCACCCGCGACGACGGTCAGCAGCGCCAGGGAACCGGCCAACCGGGGGGTGCGGGGCATGGCGCTGCCTTCCACTCGACGGCACGGTCCGGACCGACCGCGGTGCCGGACGGGCCGCGTTGCTCCGGACCGACTGCATTGGTCCGGACCTATTTGACACAGTGGTCGGGGACACATCAAGAGGTGCGGCGCACGTATCTCACGCACACTTCGGCTCTCACGCACACTTCGGCCGCTCTCAAGGACACGCCCGGTCGTGTGCGGCTCACACCTTGCGGTAGGCGTACGCCTCGGTGGCCGCCGCCTCGACCGCCGCGAGGTCGGCGCCCGCCGACGCGGTCACCACGGCCGCCACCGCGCCCTCCACAAAGGGGGCGTCCACCAGGCGTGCGCCGACGGGCAGCGCGTCGCCCTCCGCGAGCAGGGCCTTCACGGTGAGGACGGCGCTGCCGAGGTCGGCGAGGATCGCGATCCCCGCGCCGCGATCGACCCGCGCGGCGGCCGCGGAGACCGACTCCGCGCTGGTCCCGAGGCCGCCGTCCGGGGCCCCTCCCGCGGCGGCCACCGAAGCGGTGGCGCCGCCCTGGGCGAGGCCCGTGGCGAGAGCGGCGACCGCCTCCGCGACGGGGCCGCTGTGCGACACGAGGACGATGCCGACGAGCGGGCCGTCAGGCACGGCCCGCTCCCGGCGTGCCCTGCGCGGTCTGCGCCAGCGCCTCGAAGAGCAGCGCCGAGGACGTCGCGCCCGGGTCCTGGTGCCCGACGCTGCGCTCGCCCAGATAGCTGGCCCTGCCCTTGCGCGCCCGCAACGGCACCGTCGCGACCGCGCCCTGACGGGCCGCCGCCAGCGCCGCGTCGAAGGAGGTGCCGAGCGCGTCCACCCCGGGGACGAGGGCGTCCAGCATCGTCTTGTCGCCGGGCGCGGCACCGCCGAGCGCGGCGACGGCGTCGACGCCGGTGCGCAGGGCCGCGGCGAAGGCCGCCTCGTCGACCTCGACGGCGTCGCCGAGGGCCTTGCCGGTGCGGCGCAGCAGCGTGCCGTACAGCGGCCCCGACGCGCCGCCCACGGCCGAGATCAGCTCCCGTCCCGCCAGCGTGAGGACACCGCCCACCGTGGCGGGCGCCTCCTTCTCCAGGGCCGCCACGACGGCGGACAGGCCGCGCCGCAGATTGCCGCCGTGGTCGGCGTCACCGATGGGCGAGTCCAGCTCGGTGAGCCGGGCCGCCTCACGGTCGACGGCCGCGGCGGCGTTCGTCAGCCAGCGGCGGAAGAAGTCGACGTCGAGCACGGGTTCTCCTCTGCTTGAGCGGCGATACGGCTGCCCGACCGGGTGGAGCGGCACGGCTGCTCGATCAGGCCTGGTCCCAGGGTGCACGGCCGGGCGGGCGGGCGCACGGGCGCACGGGCACGGGTGGGCCGCGGTTCTCGGAGGGTCAGACGCCCCAGCGCAGCGCGGCCGTGCGCACCGGCGCGTCCCACAGCCGCAGCAGCTCCTCGTCCACCTGGCACAGCGTCACGGACGCCCCGGACATGTCCAGCGAGGTCACGTAGTTGCCGACGAGCGTGCGCGCCACCGCGACGCCCCGCTCCACGAGCACGCGCTGCACCTCGGCGTTGAAGCCGTACAGCTCCAGGAGCGGAGTGGCCCCCATGCCGTTGACCAGCACGAGTACGGGATTGCGCGGGCGCAGATCGTCCAGTACGGCGTGCACGGCGAAGTCGGCGATCTCGCGGGAGGTCATCATCGGACGCCGCTCGCGCCCCGGCTCGCCGTGGATCCCGATGCCCAGTTCCAGCTCCCCGGCGGGCAGGTCGAAGGTGGGGCCGCCCTTGGCCGGCGTGGTGCACGCGCTGAGGGCGACCCCGAAGCTGCGCGCGTTCTCGTTCACCCGCCGGGCGATCGCCTCGACCCGCTCCAGCGGCATGCCCGCGTCGGCCGCGGCGCCCGCCAGCTTCTCCACGAAGAGGGTGGCGCCGGTGCCGCGGCGCCCCGCGGTGTGGAGACTGTCGGTGACGGCCACGTCGTCGTCGACGAGCACCTTCGCCACCTGCACGCCCTCGTCCTCGGCCAGCTCGGCGGCCATGTCGAAGTTGAGCACGTCGCCCGTGTAGTTCTTCACCACGAACAGCACGCCCGCGCCGCTGTCCACGGCGGCCGCGGCCCGCACCATCTGGTCCGGCACCGGCGAGGTGTAGACCTCCCCGGGGCAGGCGGCCGACAGCATCCCCGGTCCCACGAACCCCCCGTGCAACGGCTCGTGCCCCGAGCCGCCGCCCGAGACGAGGGCGACCTTCCCTTCGACGGGGGCGTCCCTGCGGACGATCACGCGGTTCTCGACGTCGACCGTCAGCTCCGGGTGCGCCGCGGCCATGCCGCGCAGCGCGTCGGCGACGACTGTCTCGGGAACGTTGATCAGCATCTGCATGAGGGACCTCCTGATGAGACGGCGACTGCCTCGAACGGTATACGCGGGTCGGCCGAAAGCAGCAGGCGCTCACCGGCGCACACCCGCGTCGCGCCCTTCCCCGCGACCGCCCCTCGTGCTCCCGCCCGACGTGCCGGGCCATGGACCGGGCCGCCCTCCGCGCGGAGGGTTGACGGTGCGTCACTTACGGCACCTTCGACCCGGGAGACGTCCGTGATCCACATCAGTGAGTCCCTCGTACTGCAGAGCGTCGAGGGCTTCCTCACCCGCGAGGAGCTGGCGTCCCTGAGCAAGATCATGGACGCCGATCCGCACCTCGCGGACTGGAGCCCGCGCTTCCAGGCGGAGGTCGTGGCGGTGCCGCCGCAGGCCGAGGAGATCCTCCGGCACGCCACCGCCAGGGCGATGCCGACTCTGCGCCGCGCCATTCCGTCCCTCCGCTCCGCCGCCCCCTGGGGCTACACCGAACTGACGGCCGGCCGCTGCGTGCCGACGCACGTCGACGGCATCCCGGACCCGGAGGCCGAGCACTGCCGCCTCGGCAGGATCGGCGTCCTACTGGAGGAGGCCGACAGCGGGGGCGAGTTCTACGTCGAGACCACGGCCGACGACAGCGTCTGGAGCGGGCAGGTGGTGGGCGAGAAGGAGAACTTCCTGCCGGGAACCCCGCTGACCAGGAGCATGCCGCACGCCTCCGGGCCCGCGAGCGGCCCGCACCACGGCGTGCCCGGGTGGCTGGCCGACGCGGATCGCACCCGGTGGGTGACGGACGTCGCCGCGGGCGTCGCCCTCGCCTACGGCGCCCAGGTCATCCACGGGGTGCGGCCGGTGCGCGGCGGCCGGCTGCGGAAGTTCGTCACGGACCTGCTGACCTGACCGGGCTCCGGCACGGGCCTGACCGGGGCCGCCCTCCGCGCCGGGTGCCTGCCGGGTGACTGCGGGGGCCCTCAGGCCGCTCGGACGGCGGTCACCAGCAGGGCCGCACTGAGCAGGCGTACGGCGCCGTCGCGTTCGTAGGGGCGCAGGATCTCGGTGAGCCGGTGCCGGGCGCACTCCCGCGTCCGCGGCGGTACCTGGCCCATCAGATGGCGTCCGGGGCCGCTGTCCAGGAGGAAGCCCGCCGCGTCGGCGGCGTCCCGCCCCCAGGTGCCGTACGCCTCCACGCGCGTCACCCCGATGTCCGCGAACCCGGCGGCGGACAGCAGCCCGCGTGTCCTGTCCACGTCCGCCAGGGAGAACATGCCCGGCCCGCCTGGCGCACCGAAACCGCCGACAGGGAGCAGGTCGCCCAACGCGGCGAAGGCCCGCAGCCATTCGTTGCCCTCGGCGTACGCGCCGCAGACGAACGCCGCGCGCCCGCCGGGGCGCAACGCGCACCCGATGTTGGCGAAGGCGGCCACCGGGTCGGCGAAGAACAGCACGCCGTAGCGGCTGATCGCGACGTCGAAGGCGCCCTGTCCCAGGGCGTGCACCTGGGCGTCACCCTGCGCGAAGGAGACGTTGTCGAGGCCTTCCTGGAGCGCGCTCAGGCGTGCGCGCTCCAGCATCGGCGCCGACAGGTCCAGGCCGAGCGCGTGACCGCCGCTCGCCCTGCGCGCGGCCAGCCTGGTCGTCTGGCCGGCGCCGCACCCGACGTCGAGGACGCGGTCCTGCCCGCCGATCGCCGCGGCGGCGAGGAGCGGGTCGTTGAGACCCGCGTTCACCGCGTCCCAGCGGTCCTGGTTGCGGGCCCAGTGCTCGCCCTCGTAGCCGTTCCAGGCCTGCGCCTGTTCGGCGTTGGCGGTGCCGGTGGTGCCGGTGGTGCCGGTGGTGTCGAAGGTGTTGCCCATGCGTCTGCCCCCTCATGGTCGAGGCGCCTGCACACGACTAGTATGGGCGCTCGCCCAAAGAGTATGGGCGAGCGCCCATACTGGCAAGGGGCGGTCGACGCACACCGAGGAGAGACCATGGCACCGCGCGGTGTAGCCATCCCCGACCTGCGGGAGCGGCTCTTCGACGCCGCCGAGCGGATCGTCGCCCGGGACGGGGCGTCCGCCCTGACGAGCAGGGCCATCACGGGGGAGGCGGGGTGCGCCAAGGGGGTGCTGCACACGCACTTCGGCGGAGTGGACGCGTTCGTCGCCGAGTTGGTGCTCGACCGGTTCGCGCGCACCGCGCGGGAGGCGGCGAAGCTGCCCGCGCGCGCGGGCCGGGACACGGTGGCGGGCAACCTCATGGGGGTCGCCCTTTCGCTCCTGAACTCCCTCGACCCGGGGGTCGTGGGCCTGGCCATGACCAGCCACGCCACCTCCCGGACCCTCCGCGAGGCGATGGCGGCGGGCGCACCGGGCTTCGCCTCGATCCAGGACGCGCTCACCGGTTACCTCGACGCCGAACTGCGCCTCGGCCGCCTCGCCGACGGCACGGACACCGCCGCCATCGCGCTCGCGCTGGTCGGCACCGTCCACCATCTGCTGATGACCGGCTGGGCCGGTGTGCCCGACCCCCGGGAGCAGACGGAACGGCTGGTGGCTCTGCTCGTGTCGCGCTGAGGCCGTCGGCGCCGTCCGTGGCGCCGACGCGTAGGGCGTGCGTACGGAAGGTGCCCGCGCCCGGATGGCCCGGAGGTCCGAGAGGGGTCGGCGAGGGTGTGGCAGGCGTAGGCGTGCCCGCCCGTTCGGGTCACCAGAACGCGCCGTCACCCGCCGCCCCGGCCTTCAATGGACGGGTGACCGCGCCTCCCGACGACTGCCTCGCGCGCAACGAATGGATCTGCGGCGAGTATCTGAGCACCCGCCGCCAGATCATCGTCGACGCGGTCGTCCAGCATCTCCAGCTGACCGCGCTCTCCGTCGCGCTCGCGCTGGTCGTCGCCGTGCCGCTCGCCGTCCTCGCCCGCCGCTGGTCGTGGGCGGCGGGCCCGGTCCTCGCGCTCACCACGGTCCTCTACACCATTCCCTCGCTCGCGATGTTCTCGCTGCTGCTGCCGGTGTACGGCCTCTCCGCGTCGCTCGTCGTCGCGGGACTCGTCCTGTATTCGCTCACCCTGCTCGTCCGCAACATCCTCGCCGGGCTGCGAGCCGTCCCCGAGGACACCCGGCAGGCCGCACGCGGCATGGGGTACGGCCCGATCCGGCTCCTGCTCACCGTCGAGATGCCCCTCGCGCTGCCCGCCGCCATGGCCGGGGTGCGCATCGCCATGGTCTCCGCCGTCTCCCTGGTCACCGTGGGCGCCATCGTCGGCTTCGGCGGGCTCGGCAACCTCATCTACGCCGGCATGAACACCTACTTCAAGGCCCAGGTGCTCACCGCCTCCGTGCTCTGCGTCGTCATCGCCGTCGCCGCCGATCTGCTGCTGCTCGGCGTGCAGCGCCTCCTCACCCCCTGGGAGAGAGCCGCCCGGACGGCCCGCCCATGAACACCCTCGGCGACGCCTGGGCGTGGCTCACCGACCCGGCGCACTGGGCCGGCGACGACGGCATCTGGCACCGGCTCACCCAACACCTCGTCCTCACCCTCGCCTGCCTGCTGATCAGCTGTCTTATCGCCCTCCCGGTCGCGCTCGTCCTCGGCCACCTCGGCAAGGGCGGCGCGCTCGCCGTGAACCTCTCCAACGTCGGCCGCGCCGTGCCCACCTTCGCGGTGCTCGTCCTGCTCCTGCTGACCCCGCTCGGCACATGGGGCGACGGCCCGACCGTCGTCGCCCTCGTGCTCTTCGCCGTGCCCCCGCTGCTCACCAACGCCTACGTCGGGATGCGCGGCGTGGACCGGGGTGTCGTGCAGGCGGCGCGCGGCATGGGGATGACGGGACGCCAGATGCTGTGGCGCGTCGAACTGCCGCTCGCACTGCCCCTGGTGCTGAGCGGCGTCCGCATCGCCGCCGTCCAGCTCGTCGCGACCGCCACCATCGCCGCGCTCGCGGGCGGCGGCGGCCTCGGCCGGATCATCACCGCCGGGTTCAACCTCGCGAGCACCCCGCAGGTGGTGGCGGGCGCCGTGCTCGTCGCCGTGTTCGCGCTGCTCGTCGAGGGGGTCTTCGAGGTGGCCGAGCGGATCGCGCCCGGGTGGACGCGGGGTCGCGGGAGCGCCGGGTGAGACGGGCGCGTCGGATGCTGCGGGCGCACGGGATGCCACCGGCGCTCCGGGTGCCACCGGCGGACCGGGTGCCGCGGGGGTACTGGATGCGGCTGGGGCACCGGATGTGGCGAGGGCACCGGATGGGGCGGGGGCGCCCCCGAGCGCGGCGGGCGTGGTCCGTGCGGCCCGGAGCCGCCGTGGGGGCCGCCCTGCTCGTGCTGGTGGCGGGCTGCGCGTCCGGGCCCTCGCTGGAGAACCGGGGCGAGGTGACGGCACCGCCCGGCGACAGCAAGAACCTCGTCGTCGGCTCGGCGGGCTTCACCGAGTCCGACCTGCTCGCCCAGATGTACGCGCTGCTGCTGCACAAGGCCGGCTACGGCACACGGATCCTCTCCGTCGCCAACCGCGAGCTCTACGAACCCGCCCTGGAATCCGGCCAGATCGACGTCGTCCCCGAGTACGCGGCCACGTTCGCGGACTGGCTGAACGCCAAGAAGAACGGCGCCGGCGCACCGCCCGTCGGCTCACCCGACCTCGCCACCACGATGAAGGCCCTGCGCGGGCTCGCCGCGCCGCGCGGCCTGACCGTCCTGGACCCGGGCAAGGCGGTCGACCAGAACGCCTTCGCCGTCGCCGCCCCGTACGCCGCCCGGCACCGCCTGAAGACGCTCGGCGACCTCGGCAGGTCCGGCCTGAAGGTGCGCCTGGCCGCGGGCGACGAATGCGTCCAGCGCCCCTACTGCGCCCCCGGCCTCAAGAAGGTCTACGGCATCGACCTCACCGGCGTCGACCCCAAGGGCGTCGGCACGACCCAGGCCAAGAAGGCCGTCCAGAGCGGACAGGACCAGATGGTGCTCACCACGTCCACGGACGCCACCCTCGACGACTTCGGCCTCGTGCTCCTGGAGGACGACAAGCACCTGCAGAACGCCGACTACATCGTGCCCGTGGTCAACCGCTCCCAGGCGGGCAGCGAGGGTGTCGCGGCCGCGCTGGGACGGCTCAACTCCGTCCTCACGACCGCCGACCTCGCTGCCATGAACGAGCAGGTCGACAGCTGGCGGCGGCTGCCCCAGGACGTGGCACGGGCCTACTTGGAGGACAAGGGGCTGCTGTAGCGCTCCGCGAGAGGCGCGAGGAACCGCGCGACCAGCCGCAGGCGGCCAGTGGCGGCGCGAGACCGGCCGACCGGCGGCATGCCTACGCGTCGGCGACCGAGTCGAACTCCACCTCGTCGCGTGCCACGCCCTGCGCGTCCGCGTCCACCGAACGGCGCAGCGCCTCGTGCAGCTTCGCCGGGGTCAGTACGCCGAGGAAGCGCGCCCCGTCGAGAACCGCGACCCAGCCCGCGTCGTGCTGCAACATCACCCCGAACGCCTGCTTGAGCGGGGCACCGACCGGCACCCAGGAGTTCATGCGGTGCGCCAGATCGCCCACCGTGCCCCCGGTACCGGCCAGCGCGACCTCGTCGACGCCCACCCAGCCGTGCAGATCACCGCTCGCGTCCAGGACGACCGCCCAGCGGGCCTCCTCCTCGCGCAGCCGCGCCGCCGCCTGCGCGGCCGGCTCGTCCAGGCGGGCGATCGGCGGCGCCTCCAGGTCGTCCGTCTGGATCTCGGTGACCGACAGCCGCTTCAATCCACGGTCGGCGCCCACGAACTCCGCGACATACGGAGTCCTCGGCGTCCCCAGCACCGCTCCCGGCGTATCGAACTGCTCGATGCGCCCCTTGCCGTACACCGCGATGCGGTCACCGAGCCGGACGGCCTCCTCGATGTCGTGCGTGACGAGCAGCACCGTCTTGCGCACGGCCGCCTGCATCCGCAGGAACTCGTCCTGCAACTGCTCCCGCACCACCGGGTCGACCGCCCCGAACGGTTCGTCCATCAGCAGCACCGGAGGATCGGCGGCCAGCGCCCGTGCCACCCCGACCCGCTGGCGCTGACCGCCCGAGAGCTGCTCGGGATAGCGGGAGCCGAAGGTCTTCGGGTCCAGGCCCACCAGGTCGAGCAGCTCCGCCGCACGGGCCCGCGCGCGGGACTTCTTCCAGCCGATGAGCGCGGGGACGGTCGCCGTGTTGTCGAGGACCGTGCGGTGCGGGAACAGGCCGACCTGCTGGATGACGTAGCCGATGCGGCGGCGCAGGTGGACCGGGTCCACCTCGGCGATGTTCTCGCCGTTGACGAAGATGCGGCCCGAGGTGGGCTCGATGAGGCGGTTCACCATCATCATCGTCGTGGTCTTGCCGCAGCCGGACGGCCCCACCAGCGTGACCAGTTCACCCTCGGCGACCTCGAAGGAGAGGTCGTCCACGGCCGTCGTGCCGTCCGGATAGCGCTTGGTCACCTGCTCGAACCGGATCATGTCCTCACGCTAGCCGCGCCCGTCACTCACCGCTCACCAACACCACCTCCAAGGTGCGCGGCCCGTGCACTCCCTCGACCCGGTCCAGCTCGATGTCGCTGGTCGCGGAGGGCCCCGAGATCCAGGTGAGCGGCCGGTCCGGGGCCAGCCGTTCGAGGGCCTGCGGCACGGACGAGACGACCTGGTCCGGAACGCGGACGACGCAGATGTGGTGGTCGGGGACGAGGGTGATGCGCCGCCGCCCCTGGTCCGGGGAGCCGTCCAGGACGAGCGTGCCGGTCTCGGCGACGGCGACCGCGCAACCGGTGACGACGCTGTCCACCCGGTCCAGCTCCCGCGCGGTGCTCGCCGCCCGGTCGCCGACGAGGGTGACGTCTCCGGCCTCCAGCCAGTACGGAGGAAGGCCCGGCGGCACGAGGACGGTCCGCGAGCCGCGCCCCGCGAGCAGGCGCGCCAGCAGTGGGGGCAACTGGGCGTCGGCGCACCTATGAACGAGCGCGCGGTAGTCCGCCAGGTTCTCCGCGAGCAGGTCGACGCTCTGCGCGACAGTGCGCCCGCCGTGCTCCCGCGGATACGAGCGCTCCACCGCCTCCTCGTACGGGGTGTCGTCGGCCGGCACATCGGCCAGCGCCCGCCGCACCCGGCCCAGGATCCGGTCCCTGCTGCTCACCCGGCGTTCCCCTCGGTCGTGTCCCCGGTCGTGCCTTCACTCGTGCCGCCCCGCGTGCGCTGCCACCAGTCGCGGAACGGCTCCGGGGGGACCTTCGGCAGCTCCCGCGTGGCGCTCCAGGCCCGCCCGGGGCCCGGCAGCGTACGCGGATGGAACCGGCGGGTGCGGGAGGCGAGGCGCTGGCCGAGCCGGAGCACCCCCGGGCGGGCGAAGGCCATACCCGCCGCGCGCATCGCGGCCCGCTCCGCCGCGTGCCCCTTCGCCGGCTTCAGCGTCACCTTCACCCCGCGCCGGGTGACCTCACCGCCCTGCACGACGCGCTCCCTCAGATGCACGAGGACCTCGGGGATGTCGATGGCGACGGGACAGACCTCGTAGCAGGCGCCGCACAGCGAGGAGGCGTAGGGCAGGGAGGCGTCGATCTCGCTGCCGGTGCCCCGCAGCTGGGGGCTGAGGATGGCGCCGATGGGCCCCGGGTAGACCGAGCCGTAGGCGTGACCGCCCGCCCGCTCGTACACCGGGCAGACGTTCAGGCACGCCGAGCAGCGGATGCAGCGCAGTGCTTGGCGCCCGACCTGGTCGGCGAGGGTGTCGGTGCGGCCGTTGTCGAGCAGGACCAGGTGGAAGGTGCGCGGGCCGTCCTGGTCGGTGGTGCCGGTCCACATCGAGGTGTAGGGGTTCATGCGCTCGGCCGTGGCGGAGCGGGGGAGGGTCTGGAGGAAGACCTCCAGGTCGCGCCAGGTGGGGATGGTCTTCTCGATGCCGACGACGGAGATCAGCGTCTCGGGGAGGGTGAGGCACATGCGGCCGTTGCCCTCGGACTCCACGACGACCAGGGTGCCGGTCTCGGCGACCATGAAGTTCGCCCCGGAGACGCCGACCTTGGCGCGCAGGAACTTCTCCCGCAGATGCAGGCGGGCGGCCTCGGCCAGTTCCGCGGGGGTGTCGGTCAGTCCCTGCGGGGCGGGCCGGCCCCAGTCGGCCATCTTCTCGCGGAAGATGTCACGGATCTCGCCGCGGTTGCGGTGGATCGCGGGGACGAGGATGTGCGAGGGGCGGTCCTCGCCGAGCTGGACGATGAGCTCGGCGAGGTCCGTCTCGTAGGCGCGGATGCCCTGGGCCTCCAGCGCTTCGTTGAGCCCGATCTCCTGCGTCGCCATCGACTTGACCTTGACGACCTCCCGCTCGCCGGTCGCCACGACGAGGTCCGCCACGATCCGGTTCGCCTCGTCGGCGTCGGCCGCCCAGTGCACGGTGCCGCCGGCCCGGGTGACGGACTCCTCCAGCTGCACCAGATAGCGGTCGAGACGGCGCAGTGTGTGGTCCTTGATGCGCCGGCCCGCTTCGCGCAGCTCGGCCCAGTCCGCCAGCTCGGCCACGGCCTTGGCACGCTTGTCGCGGATGGTGTGCGTCGCGTGCCGCAGGTTGGCGCGCAGGGTCTTGTCCCTCACCGCCTCGCGGGCCGCCTCGGGGAAGGCGGGCATGCCGACGAATGTGCCGCCGCTCATGACAGGGGCTCCTCTTCCGTGCTCGCCAGGATCTCCGCGATGTGGACGGGGCGCACCCCGCTCCTGAGCCGGGCCGTGGTGCCGCCGATGTGCATCAGGCAGGAGTTGTCGGCCGCGCACAGCACCTCGGCCCCGGTCGACTCGGCGTGCCGCACCTTGTCCGCGCCCATGGCCGCCGAGACGTCGGGGTTCTTCACGGCGAAGGTGCCGCCGAAGCCGCAGCACTCCTCGGCGCCGGGCAGCTCGACCAGTTCGAGTCCCTTCACCGCCTGGAGCAGCCGGGCGGGCCGCTCGCGCAGTCCAAGGCTCCGCAGGCCGTGACAGGTGGGGTGGTACGTCACCTTGTGCGGGTAATACGCCCCGACGTCCACGACACCGAGGACGTCGACCAGGAACTCGGTCAGCTCGAAGGTCTTGGGCACCACCGGCGCCAGCCGCCGCGCCAGAGCGTCCCCCCGGCCCTCCGCGCGCGCCCGCTCGCCCATGCGGGGATACAGCTCGCGCACCATCGCCCCGCACGAACCGGACGGCGTCACGATCGCGTCATAGGCGTCCGAGCCGAAGACCTCGGAGAAGTGCCGGGCGAGCGGCTCCGCCTGATGGCGGTAGCCCGTGTTGTAGTGCGCCTGCCCGCAACAGGTCTGCGCCATCGGGAAGTCGACGTCGACTCCCAGCCTGGTCAGCAGCTTCACCACGGCACGGCCCGTGTCCGGATAGAGCGTGTCGTTGACACAGGTCAGGAACAGAGCGACACGCATCGCGAGTTCCCCCTCCTTGGTCATCGGATGGATGCAGCGTACGCGGGGCGGAAATGGGGTGGGAGTCACCGGCGGTCAGTCGGCGCAGCCGGTGCGCGGCACGAAGGACCCCGACGGCCGCCTCACCCCCGGCACGGTGGAGGGGGTACCGGCAGCGGGACGGGGCATGGGACCGCGCCGCACTCGGGCCAGGGGCCCGGCCGGCCCCCTGATGTGCTGGACTGGGGCACAAGACCAGCCTCGCAACCCCAGTGTCCAGTCCAGGAGCAGCCTTGACCGTCTCGTACCGCCAGCCGGGAGTCGTTCTCACCGACCGGCGCTTCAGTGTTCCGCTCGACCACGACGATCCGGCGGGGGAGCGGATAGAGCTCTACGCGCGCGAGGTCGTGCCCGCGGCGCGCGGTGGCGCGGAGCTGCCCTGGCTGGTGTATCTCCAGGGCGGCCCGGGGTTCGGGGCCACCCGCTTCCACGGCAGGGAGTCCTGGCTGGACCGCGCCCTGCGCGACTTCCGCGTCCTCCTCCTGGACCAGCGCGGCACCGGCAGCTCCACGCCCGCCAACCGCCAGACGCTGCCCCTGCGCGGCGGGCCGCGCGAACAGGCCGACTACCTCGCCCACTTCCGCGCCGACTCCATCGTCCGCGACTGCGAGGCGGTCCGCTCCGAGGTGACGGGCGGCGCCCCCTGGACCGTCCTCGGGCAGAGCTTCGGCGGTTTCTGCGCCACGCACTACCTGTCGGTGGCGCCCGAAGGCCTGGCCGGCGCGCTCATCACCGGTGGGCTGCCGACCCTCGACGGCGACGCGGACGCCGTGTACCGCGCGGCCTACCCGCGGATGGCGCGCAAGAGCGCCGCGCACTACGCCCGTTACCCCCAGGACGTCGAGCGCGCCCGCCGCATCGCCGCGTATCTCGCCGAACACGAGCCGGTCCTGAGCGGCGGCTACAAGCTGACCGTTCCCGCCTTCCAGTCCCTCGGCATCCTGCTCGGCACGGGCGACGGCAGCCACCGCCTGCACTACCTCATGGAGGACGCCTTCGTGCGCACGCCTTCGGGGACCGCACTGAGCGACGCTTTCCAGGAGAACGTGCAGGCCCTCCTCTCGTACGCGGGCAACCCGCTCTACGCCGTGCTGCACGAGGCGATCTACGCCCAGGGGGAGCGGCCCACGGCCTGGGCGGCCGAGCGGGTGCGCGCCGAATTCCCGCGGTTCGACGCGGGCAAGACCCTCGCGGGCGACGAACCGCTGCTGTTCACCGGCGAGGCCGTGCAGCGCTGGATGTTCGACAGCGACCCGGCGCTGCGCCCGCTGCGCGAGAGCGCCGAGCTGATCGCCGCGCGGAGCGACTGGCCGCGCCTGTACGACGTGGACCGCCTCGCGGCGAACGAGGTGCCGGTCGCCGCCGCGATCTACCACGACGACCTGTACGTGGACACGGAGCACTCGCTGAGCACCGCGCGCGCCGTACGGGGGCTGCGCACCTGGGTCACGGACGAGTTCGAGCACGACGGCCTGCGGGTCGGCGGCCCGAGGGTCCTCGACCGCCTCCTCGCCCTCCTGCGCGGACAGGCGTGAGGAGCGGGACAGGGCGCTGACGGGCGCTGGGGGGACGGCCGTTGTCAGTGGTCTTGGCTAGGCTGCGATCATGACCGAGTCGCAGACCGCAGCCGAGGCCGCAGCGCCCGTCCAGCTCACCCCCATGCCCGAGGACTGGCAGCGCGCGCTCGCCGTCGTCGCGCACCCCGACGACCTGGAGTACGGCTGCGCGGCCGCCATCGCCGGCTGGACGGACGCCGGCCGCGACGTCGCCTACGTCCTGGCGACCCGCGGCGAGGCGGGCATCGACACGATCGACCCCGCCACCTGCGGCCCGCTGCGCGAGCGGGAGCAGCGGGCGAGCGCGGCCGTCGTCGGCGTCGAGACGGTGGAGTTCCTCGACCACAGGGACGGCGTCATCGAGTACGGCACGGCACTGCGCCGTGACATCGCCGCCGCGATCCGCAGACACCGGCCCGAACTGGTCATCACGCTCAACCACCGCGACACCTGGGGCGGCGTCGCCTGGAACACCCCCGACCACGTCGCGGTGGGCCGCGCCACGCTCGACGCCGCGTCGGACGCGGGCAACCGCTGGATCTTCCCCGAACTGATCGCGGAGCAGGGCCTGGAGCCCTGGAACGGCGTGCGGTGGGTCGCCGTCGTCGGTTCGGCGACACCCACGCACGCGGCGGACGCCTCGGCCGGGCTGGACCGCTCGGTGGCCTCCCTCCTCGAACACCGCACCTACATCGAGGCGTTGACGGACGAGGACCCGGAGAAGTACTGCCGCACGTTCCTGACGGGCAACGCCCAGGCGTTGGCGCCCCGCTTCGGCGGGAGGCCGGCCGTCGGCTTCGAGGTGTTCAGCCGCTGAGCCCCCGAGCCGGTAAGTCCCTTCAGGAGCCGAAGCCCACGCCGAAGCCGAAGCCGAAGCCGAAGCCCAAGTCGAAGCCCACGCCGGAGCCGCCCCACCACCGCTACCGCGCCAGCCCATGTTCGCGGCCGCGCGCGACCACACGCGCCGCCGTCGCCTCCATCCCCGGCGAGAAGACGCCCGCCCGGCGCCGGGCGGCCCGCGCCTCAATGTCCGCCATGACCAGCTCTGCGTTGATCGTGACGCCGGCGCGGTAGCCGGCGGACGCCGCGTTGACCACCTGCTCCATGGGTCCCGCGGCGTTGCCCACCGCCCAGACGCCGGGGACGGTGGTGCGGCCCGTCTCGTCCACGGTCGGGTAGGGGCCGACCGGAGTCGGTCGCGTCTCGGCGCCGAGCGCGCTGAGCAGGTCGTCGCTCGGCACCGGCCGCGCGGCGACGAACAGGACGGAGCGGGGCACCACCCGGCCATCGGCCAGCCGCACGCCCGTCAGCCGGTCGTCCTCGACCTCCACGCCCGCGACCTCGCCCTCGACCACCGAGACGCCGGCCGCCGCGAGGCGCTCCCACTCCGCGTCCGGCAGCTCCCGCACGGTGTGCAGGAAGAGGGTCACGTCCTTGGACCACTGCGTGACGAGCAGCGCCTGGTGGCTGTTGAACGGCTCGGAGGCCAGCACGCCGAAGGCCTGGTCCCGCACCTCCCAGCCGTGGCAGTACGGGCAGTGCAGCACGTCACGGCCCCAGCGCCCGGCGACGCCCGGTACGGCGGGCGGCTCGTCCACCAGACCGGTGGCCAGCACGATCCGGCGCGCGTGCACGGCCCCGCCGTCCGCGAGCCGCACCCCGAACTCGCCCCGGCCGTCCGGCAGCACCTCGGCCACCCGGCCCCGCACCACCTCGACCCCGTACCGCGCCAGCTCCCGGCGCCCCTCGGCGAGAAACTCGGCGGGGGGCATGCCGTCCCGCGAGAGGTAGCCCTGCATGTGCGCGGCGGGCGCGTTGCGCGGTGCGCCCGCGTCGACCACCAGGACCCGGCGGCGGGAGCGGCCGAGCACGAGCGCCGCGCTCAGCCCCGCCGCGCCGCCCCCGACCACGACCACCTCGTACGCCTCGTTCCCCATCGCCCTGTTCCACGTGTTCATCCCGTCCTCCTTGAGCCTGTGCCTGCCTGCTGTCGCGATGACTCAGACCCTCGCTCGCAAGGCACGGAAATGACAAGGAGCATTGCTGTTTCGGCAAGCTGGGCACCATGATGGAGGCATGAGTGAAGAGAGCGAAGTGCCGCAGGAGATGGTTCAGGTCCTCACCGAGGTCGGGCCCCGGCTGCGCCGCATCCGCAAGGAGCGCGGCGCCACGCTCGCGGGGCTCTCCGCCGTCACGGGCATCTCGGTCAGCACCCTGTCCCGCCTGGAGTCCGGCAACCGCAGGCCCAGTCTCGAACTGCTGCTGCCCATCGCCCGCGCCCACCAGGTCCCCCTGGACGAGCTGGTGGGCGCCCCGCCGGTGGGGGACCCGCGCGTACGCGCCAAGCCGATCGTGCGGCACGGCCGCACGATGCTGCCGCTCACCCGCCAGCCCGGCGGCCTCCAGGCGTACAAGGTGATCGAACCCGCCCGCACGTCCCCGGCCCCCGCCCCCCAGACCCACGAGGGGTACGAGTGGCTGTACGTCCTGTCCGGCAAGCTGCGCCTGATCCTCGGCGACCACGACGTACTGCTCGGCCCCGGCGAGGCGGCGGAGTTCGACACGCGCGTCCCGCACTGGTTCGGGGCCACGGGTGAAGGAGGCGCGGAGTTCCTCAGCCTCTTCGGGCCGCAGGGGGAGCGCATGCACGTACGGGCGCGCCCCTCGCGGAAGGGCACCGGCGATTAGGCACGCCCCTCGCGGAAGGGCGCCGGCGATTAGGCACGCCCCTCGCGGAAGGACAAGGGCGACCAGCGGTTCCCCTCACGGCAAGCGACCGCTTAGTATGCGCACGAGCCAGGTCTACGACACCCCCCGTGGAGGCCCCGCATGCAGGCATGGCAAGTGCACGAGAACGGCGAGCCGGGCGAGGTGATGCGCCTCGCGGAGACGGACCGCCCGACGCCCGGCGAGGGGCAGGTGCTCCTGAAGGTCCGCGCCGCGAACATCAACTTCCCGGACGCCCTGCTCTGCCGCGGCCACTACCAGGTCAGGCCCCCGCTGCCCTTCACACCGGGCGTGGAGATCTGCGGCGAGACCGAGGACGGGCGGCGCGTGCTCGCCAACCCCGCCCTGCCGTACGGCGGTTTCGCGGAGTACGCCGTCGCGGACGCCGCCGCCCTGCTGCCCGCGCCGGACGCGCTGGACGACGCCGAGGCCGCCGCCCTGCACATCGGCTACCAGACGGGCTGGTTCGGCCTGCACCGGCGCGCCCGCCTGGAGGAGGGCGAGACCCTCCTCGTGCACGCGGCGGCGGGCGGCGTCGGCAGCGCCGCCGTGCAGCTCGGCAAGGCGGCGGGCGCCAAGGTCATCGGCGTGGTCGGCGGCGCGGACAAGGCGCGGGTCGCGCGCGACCTCGGCTGCGACGTCGTGCTCGACCGGCGTACGGACGACATCGTCGCCGGCGTCAAGGAGGCCACCGGCGGCCGCGGTGCCGACGTGATCTACGACCCCGTGGGCGGTGACGCGTACACCAAGTCCGCCAAGTGCGTGGCCTTCGAGGGCCGGATCGTCGTCGTCGGCTTCGCGAGCGGCACCATCCCCTCGCCCGCGCTCAACCACGCCCTGGTGAAGAACTACGCGATCATGGGCCTGCACTGGGGCCTGTACAACACCAAGGACCCGCGCTCGATCGCGCGCTGCCACCAGGAGCTGACCGAACTCGCCGCCAAGGGCGCCATCAGGCCCCTGGTGAGCGAGCGCGTGCCGATGTCCGGCGCGGCCGCCGCCGTGCAGCGCGTCGCCGACGGCCTCACCACCGGACGCGTGACCGTCCTGCCGCACGGGGGTGCCGCATGACCGACGCCGCCGAACTGCGCACCCGTACCCGCGAGTTCCTCGCCGCGCACCCGCCCGCCACCACCGACCGCGCCGACTTCCTCAAGGCCCGCTTCGACGCCGGGCTCGCCTGGGTGCACTACCCCGAGGGCCTCGGCGGCCTCGGCTTGGCGCCCTCCCTGCAAGCCGTCGTGGACGCCGAGCTGGAGGACGCGGGCGCGCCCGACAACGACCCGCGCCGGATCGGCATCGGCCTCGGCATGGCCGCGCCGACCGTCCTCGGCTTCGGCACGGAGGAGCAGAAGCGCCGCTTCCTGCGGCCGTTGTGGACCGGCGAGGAGGTGTGGTGCCAGCTCTTCAGCGAGCCGGGCGCCGGCTCCGACCTCGCCGCGCTCGGCACCCGCGCCATCCGTGACGAGGCGAGCGGCGACTGGATCGTCAACGGACAGAAGGTGTGGACCTCCAGCGCCCACACCGCCCGCTGGGCGATCCTCATCGCCCGCACCGACCCGGACGTGCCCAAGCACCGCGGCATCACGTACTTCGTGTGCGACATGAGCGACCCGGGCGTGGAGGTGCGGCCGCTGCGCCAGATCACCGGCGAGGCCGAGTTCAACGAGGTGTTCCTGACCGACGTGCGCATCCCCGACGCGCACCGCCTCGGCGCGGTCGGCGAGGGCTGGAAGGTCGCCCAGACCACGCTCATGAACGAGCGCGTCTCCATCGGCGGCATGCGCATCCCGCGCGAGGGCGGCATGATCGGCCCCGTCGCCAAGGCCTGGCGCGAGCGCCCCGAGCTGCGCACCCACGACCTCCACCAGCGCCTGCTGAAGCTCTGGGTCGACGCCGAGGTCGCCCGGCTCACCGGCGAGCGGCTGCGCCAGCAGCTCGTCGCCGGACAGCCCGGACCCGAGGGCTCCGGCATGAAACTCGGCTTCGCCCGCCTCAACCAGGAGATCAGCGGCCTGGAAGTGGAACTCCTCGGCGAGGAGGGGCTGTTGTACGAGGACTGGACGATGCGCCGGCCCGAGCTGGTCGACTTCACCGGCCGCGACGCGGGCTACCGCTACCTGCGGTCCAAGGGCAACAGCATCGAGGGCGGGACCAGCGAGGTCCTGCTGAACATCGTCGCCGAACGCGTCCTTGGCCTGCCCTCCGAGCCGCGCACCGACAAGGACGTCGCCTGGAAGGACCTCGCGCGATGACTGATCTGCTGTACTCCGAAGAGGAAGAGGCACTGCGCTCCGCGGTGCGCGACCTGCTCGCCGACCACTGCGACGCCGCGTCCGTGCTGGCCCGCGCCGAGACCGCCGAGCCGCACGGCCGCGCGCTGTGGAAGGCCCTCGCCGACGGCATGGGCCTGGCCGGCCTGCTGGTCCCCGAGGAGCTGGGCGGCCAGGGAGCCACGCACCGCGAGGCGGCCGTGGTCCTGGAGGAGCTGGGCCGGGCCGTCGCCCCGGTGCCGTACCTGACCAGCGCGGTCGTGGCGACCGAGGCACTGCTCGCCTGCGAGGGCGAGGCGGCGCGTGAACTGCTCGGCTCGCTCGCCTCCGGCCGCAGGATCGGCGTGCTCGCCATGCCCCTGTCGCACGCTCACGGGGACACCCTGTTCCCTGTACGGGAGACGGGGGGCGCCTTGCACGGCCGGGTGACCGGCGTGGCGGACGCCGTCGTCGCCGACGTGCTCCTGGTGCCCACCGAGAGCGGGCTGCACGCGGTCGACACCGCCGACAGCGGCGTGGACGTCGTCCCCCAGACCTCGCTCGACCTGACGCGCCCCCTCGCGACCGTCACCTTCGACGGGGCACGCGCGCGGCTCCTCGCCCCCGACGCCCGCCTCCCCGTCGGGCAAGGGCTGCGGGCCGGGGCGGGGCTCCTCGCCTCGGAGCAGCTCGGTGTCGCCGAGTGGTGCCTGACCGAGACCGTGCGGTACGTGAAGGAACGGCACCAGTTCAACCGGCCCGTCGGCTCTTTCCAGGCGCTCAAGCACCGCCTCGCCCAGCTCTGGCTGGAGGTCGTGAACACCCGCGCCGCCGCCCGCCACGCGGCGGACGCGCTGGCCACGGGCAGCGACGAACCCCACCTCGCGACGGCGGTGGCACAGGCCTACGCGGCACCGGTGGCGGTGCGCGCCGCCGAGGAGGCGCTCCAGCTGCACGGCGGTATCGGCATGACCTGGGAGCACCCCGTCCACCTCTACCTGAAGCGGGCCAAGGCCGATTCCCTCGCCTACGGCACGGCCGGGCACCACCGCGCGGCACTGGCGGAACTGGTCGCGCTTCCGGCGCCCTGACCTGCGTATCCACTCCTGAAGAGATCGATGCAGCCCGCACGTACCGCGTGCGGGCTGCGGGTTTTCCACCCCTTTGGGTGAGGCATAATTGCGAGCCGTTCGCAATAACCGTTGATCTTCAGTAGGGGTGTGGAGCATGAGGGCCCGATCGATACGGCGCGCGGCCGGCGTGGCGGCGGCCGTCGCCACGGCCGTCGCGGCCTCCGCCTGCTCGGCGCCGGGTGACAGTGCCGGGGGCGCCAAGGACTCGGCGGTGGTCGGCATCGCGTACGAGCCCGAGACCCTCAGCCCGCTCCTCGGCTACGGCAAGGACGGCAACTCGAAGATCTTCGACGGGCTGCTCACGCACGACGCCGACATGAAGCTCAGGCCCGCCCTCGCGGCCGCCCTGCCCAAGGTCACCGACGACGGCAGGACCTATACGTACAAGCTCCGCGAGGGCGTCAGGTTCAGCGACGGCAAGCCCTTCTCCGCCAAGGACGTCGTCTTCACCTACGAGACCATCCTCGACAAGAAGACGAACAACGCCTCCAAGACCGAGCTGGACGCCGTCAAGAGCGTCGAGGCCAAGGGCGACGACACCGCCGTCTTCCACCTCAAGTACCCCTACGCGCCGTTCGCCGAGCGCACCGTCCTGCCCATCGCGCCCCGGCACATCGCGGCGAAGCAGGACGTGAACACCGGCGCCTTCACCACCAAGCCCATCGGCACCGGCCCCTACGAGCTGGTCAAGTGGTCCAAGGGCGAGAAGCTGACCTTCAAGGCCAACCCCCACTACTGGGGCGGCGCACCGAAGATCAAGAACTTCACGATGGCGATCATCAAGGACGACGACATCCGCGCCACCCGGCTCGACGCCGGAGAGCTGGACGGAGCCATCCTGCCGCCCAACCTGGCCCAGAAGTACCGGGGCGACAGCGCCAAGCACACCTACGCCGCCAAGACCTTCGACTACCGCGTGGTGACGCTGCCCACCGGCAACAAGGTCGCCGGCGACACCGCGATCCGCCGCGCCCTGGACATCGGCGTCGACCGCAAGGCCATGGTCGACTCGATCCTGGACGGCGCCGGCAAGGAGGCCTACGGGCCCGTCCCGACCGACAGCCCGTGGTTCACCAAGGGCACCGAGCGCAAGTTCGACGCCGGCCGGGCGAAGAAGATCCTCGACGCCGCCGGATGGAAGCCGGGCAAGGACGGCGTCCGCGAGAAGGACGGCGTCCCGGCCTCGTTCCCGCTCTGGTACCTCTCCGGGGACAAGCTCCGCCAGGAACACGCCCTCGCCTACGCCTCCGACGCCAAGAAGCTCGGCATCGAGGTCGAGGTGCGGTCCGGCACCTGGGAGGTCATCGAGCCGCGCATGCCGAAGGACGCCGTCCTCGCCGGCGGCGGCTCCCCGGCCGACCCCGACTTCGACCAGTACACCCTCCTGAAGTCCTCCCTCGCCGGCGACGGCTTCAACAACATGGCGCACTACGACAACAAGAAGGTCGACCAGGCCCTCGAGGACGCCCGCAAGAGCGGCGACCACGCCGAGCGCAAGGCCGCCTACGACACCATCCAGCGCGAACTGGTGAAGAACCCCGGCTACACCTTCCTCACCCACATCGACCACCTGTACGTCGCCGACAAGCGCTTCGGGAACCTCACCACCCAGGTCGAGCCGCACGACCACGGCCTCGCCTCCGGCCCCTGGTGGAACGTCGAGGACTGGCAGCCGAAGAAGTGACCACCGCGCTGCGCGAGACCCCCGGGAAGGCCACACGCCGGCGACTTCCCTGGGGGCCGATGGCCCGCCTCGCCGGACGGCGCGCGCTGTTCGCCGTGCCCGTGCTGCTCGTCGTCACCTTCGGCGTCTTCGCCGTCGCCGCCGCCTCGCCGTTCGACCCCGTCAAGGCGTACGCGGGCACGGCCGGGCTCACCGCCTCGCAGGACAACCTCGACCAGCTGCGCGCCAACCTCGGCGTCGACCGGCCCACCGCCGCCCGCTGGTGGGACTGGCTGACCTCCGCCCTCACCGGCGACCTCGGCGACTCCAGCACGCTGCGCCAGCCCGTCGCCGACGTCATCGGCGAACGCGTCGGCTGGTCCGTGCTGCTCGCCGCCACCGCGTTCCTCGTCGCGATCCTCCTCGGCACGGCGCTCGGCGTCCTCGCCGCGCGCCGCCCCGGCGGCCTCGTCGACCGCGCCGTGACCTCCCTCGCCTACCTCCTCGAAGCGGCACCGCCGTTCTGGCTAGGCCTCCTCGCCGTCTGGCTGTTCGCGCTGAAACTCGGCGTGCTGCCCTCCGGCGGCCTGACCGACACGGCCGGCTCCACCGTGACCGCCGGCCAGGTCGCGAGCCACCTGGTGCTGCCCGCCGGGGTACTCGCCGTCTCCCAACTGCCCTGGTTCGTCCTGTACGTACGTCAAGGCGTCGGCGACGCGCTCGGCGACGACCCCGTGCGCGGGGCACGCGCGCGTGGCCTCGCCGAACGGACCGTCCTCCTCCACCACGCCCTGCGCTCGGGCATGCTCCCGGTGCTCACGCTCATCGGCTCACGCGTACCCGAACTGATCACCGGGGCACTCCTGGTGGAGACCGTCTTCAGCTGGCCCGGCATCGCCGCGGCCACCGTGCAGGCCGCGACCTCCGTGGACTTCCCGCTGCTCGCCGCGCTGACCGCGCTCGCCACGGCCGCGGTGCTGCTCGGCAACCTCGTGGCCGACCTCCTCTACGGCCTCGCCGACCCGAGGGTGGGCTTCGATGGCTGACCTCGCATGGCGCGCCCGCGGCGGCGCACGCCGCTCCACGCGCGCGTGGCGTGTCCGCACCTGTGCGGTGATCATCGCCGCGGTCGTCCTCGCCGTCCTCGTCGTACCGCCCCTCGCCGACCTCGACCAGCAGGCCGTCGACCTGGCCGCGAAGCTGCGGCCGCCGTCACCCGCGCACCCCTTCGGCACCGACGACGTGGGCCGCGACCTGCTGCTGCGCTGCGTCTACGGCCTGCGCGTCTCCCTGCTCGTCGGTGTCGTGGCAGCCGTCGTCGCCACCGTCATCGGCACCGCGGTCGGTGCCCTCGCCGCCGCCTCCGGGGGCTGGGTGGACCGGATCGTCATGCGGCTCGTCGACGTCTTCTCGTCCGTGCCGCACCTGCTGCTCGGCATCTTCATCGTCGCGATGTTCCGCCCCGGCGTGTGGCCGGTGGTGGTGTCGGTGGCGCTCACGCACTGGCTCTCCACCGCCCGCATCGTGCGTGCCGAGGTGCTCTCCCTGCGCTCGCGGCCCTACATCGACGCGGCGATATCCGGCGGCGCCTCCCGGCTGCGCGTCGCCGTGCGGCACCTGCTGCCCGCCGTCCTGCCGCAGGCCGGGCTCGCCGCCGTCCTGATGGTGCCGCACGCCATCTGGCACGAGTCCGCGCTGTCCTTCCTCGGCCTCGGCCTGCCCACCCACCAGGCCAGCCTGGGCACCCTCGTGCAGAGCGCGCGCGGCTCGCTCCTCGCGGGCCACTGGTGGCCGACGCTCTTCCCCGGCCTGTTCATCATCGTGCCCACCCTGGCCATCGCCGGCCTCGCGGGCGCCTGGCGGGAACGCATCAACCCCCGGCGCCGATCGGAGCTCATGCTGTGACGGTCCCCGTCCTGTCCGTCCAGGGCCTGTCCGTACGCTTCCGCATGCGCGGCGGCGGCCATGTCTCCGCCGTCACCGACGCCACCTTCGACCTCGCGGCGGGGGAGTGCCTCGCCCTGGTCGGCGAGAGCGGCTGCGGCAAGTCCGTGCTCGCCTCCGCGCTGCTCGGCCTGCTCCCCGAGAACGCGCAGACCGCCGGTGCCGCCCTGCTCGGCGACATCGATCTGCTCACCGCCGACGAGCGCACCCTGGCCCGCACCGTGCGCGGGCGGCGCGTCGGCCTCGTGCCGCAGAGCCCCGCCGCCCACCTCACACCGGTGCGGACCGTGCGCTCCCAGCTGGAGGAGACCCTGCGCCAACTCGCCGGCGTGCCCAGGGCGAAGCTGCGGGCCGCCGGTGAAGCGGCCGCCGAACGCGCCGCGTTCCCCGCCGGGCACCTCGACCGCTACCCCCACGAGCTGTCCGGCGGCCTCGCCCAGCGCGCCGCCACCGCGCTCGCCCTCATCGGCGACGCGCCGCTGCTGCTCGCCGACGAGCCCACCACCGGCCTCGACCGCGACCTCGTGGACCGCACCGTCGACGAACTGCGCCGCCATGTCGGCGACGACCGCGCGCTGCTCCTGATCACCCACGACCTGGCCGCCGCCGCGCGCATCGCCGACCGCGTCGCCGTGATGTACGCGAGCCGCGTCGTCGAGATCGCCGGCTCCGCCGACTTCTTCGGCGCGCGCGGACCCCGGCACCCCTACGCCCGGGGACTCCTGAACGCCCTGCCCGAGCGGGAGTTCACCCCCGTCCCCGGCATGCCGCCCGAGCTGACCGCGCTCCCCGAGGGCTGCGCGTTCGCGCCGCGCTGCGAGCGTGCCGACCCGGCGTGCGCCGCCGTGCCCGCGCTGATCGGCGGCAGCGCCTGCCACCACCCCCACGCGGACGTGCCGGAGGCGCCCCGTGCTTGAACTGCGCTCCATCACCGCCGGATACGACCGGCGCGCCCCCGTCGTCCGCTCCGTGGACCTCGCCATCGCCCCCGGCGAGTCCGTCGGGCTGCTCGGACCGAGCGGCTGCGGCAAGTCGACGCTCGCGCGGGTCGCCGCGCTGCTGCACCGGCCCGACGCGGGGCAGGTCGTCATCGACGGCACGGCCGCGGGCGGCTGGCGCCACCGTGCCCCGCGCGAGCAGCGCACCGCCTTCGGCGTCGTCTTCCAGCAGCCGAGGCTGTCCGCCGACCCCCGGCTGGCTCTGCGGGACCTGGTCGCGGAACCACTGCGCGCGGTGGGCCGGTCCGCCGAGGCCGCCGCACTGGTCCCGGAACTCACGGCCCGCGTCGGCCTCGGCAAGGACCTCCTGGGGCGCCGACCGCACGAGGTCAGCGACGGGCAGCTGCAACGGGCCTGCCTGGCACGCGCGTTGGTGCTGCGCCCGCGCTGGCTGATCTGCGACGAGATGACGGCGATGCTGGACGCGTCGACGACCGCGGCGCTCGTGCACGTCGTGGAGGAGTACCGGGCCGAAAGCGGCGCCGGCCTGCTGGCCGTCGGCCACGACCGCGTACTCCTCGAACGGTGGTGCGACCGCACCGCCCACTGGGACGAACTGAGGACGCCGGCGCCTCTGGGCACGTAGGCCGCGACGGCAGGCGGCAAGCGGCAGGTGGCAGGCGACCGATACGGACACCTCCCTGGTGGTGGTCCCGCAGTTCTCTGTGAACGCGTGGGGCCTCCCGCGCGCCGGCACGTGTGGGCGCGCCGCCGCCACGCTCCTGCGGGCGGATGCCGAGCGTGGGTGATAGGGGCAGTCACGCCCCGCGGCGCCCGGCGACCGGAGTGAACAGCCGGCGTCGCCCGTGCCAACTCGCGTGCGCGCGGGGTGTTCTGGCGCGGGCCGAGCCTCATACTCACCTGAGGTTCCGCCCGTCGTCCCCGTGGCGCACCCCGCGCCGCGGCCACTCCTGCCGGGAGGCAGACATGCCCCTCACCACCCGTCGCGGTGCGCTGACCACCCTCGGCGCCGCCCTCGTCGGCGGCGCCGCGCTGCCCGCCCCCGCGCGAGCCGACGAACGCGGCCGCCCCCCGCGCCCCCGCCCCCTGCTCCACGCCCACGCGCACGCGCACAACGACTACGCGCACCCCAGGCCACTCCTCGACGCCCTCGACCACCGCTTCAACAGCGTCGAGGCCGACATCTACCTCGTGGACGGCCAACTTCTCGTCGCCCACGACCCGGTGGACCTCGACCCCGCCCGCACCCTCGAATCCCTCTACCTGGAACCCCTGGCCGCCCGCATACGCGCCCACCACGGCGCCGTCCACCGCGGCCACCACCGCACCCCCTTCCAGCTCCTGATCGACATCAAGACCGAGGGCGCTGCGACCTACGCCGAGCTGCACCGCCGGCTGCGCCCCTACCGGCACCTGTTCACGACGTACGCGCGAGGAAAGGTGCGCCGCTCGGCCGTCACCGCCGTCGTCTCCGGCGACCGCGCGGCCCGCGCCCCGATGCGGGCGCAGCAGGTCCGCCACGCCTTCTACGACGGCCGCCTCGCCGATCTCGGTTCCGAGGCGCCCGCCTCCTTCATCCCGCTGATCAGCGACAACTGGTCGCTCAACTTCAGCTGGCAGGGCGCGGGTGCGATCCCCGCCGCCGAGCGCGACAAGCTGCGCGGCATCGTCGCCACCGCCCACGTGCGCGGGCAGCGCGTCCGCTTCTGGGCGACGCCCGACGTGCCGGGCCCGCAGCGCGAGGCGGTCTGGGGCGAACTGCTCGCGGCAGGCGTCGACCACCTCAACACCGACGACCTCGCGGGCCTCGAAGCGTTCCTCGACGCACACGGCGGCTGACCCGGCAGGCACCCGAGGGGCGATCCGCGCCCCTCAACCCTGCCGCAAGTAGAACCCGTTCGGAGCACAGGTAAGACGCCCGGACGCCCCCTCCGCTGCGCCAGACTGGCGGCCGGAAGCCGCGGTTCCCGCGTGGCGGAGGAGGTTCTTCCCATGGCTGTTTCGATCTCTGTCGTGCTGCTGCTCGTGATCCTCGCGGCGGTCTTTCTGCGCAACGGCGCGCTGAAGCTCTCGCACGCCATCGTCTGCCTGCTGCTGGGTTTCTACCTGGCCAGCACGAGCATGGCGCCGACCATTCACAACGGCCTGACGGCCACCGCCGACATCGTCAGCGGAATCCGGCCGTGACCGGTCTGGGCGCCGCCCTTCTTGCGGGTTCATGAACAACTGACGGTCTCTCATGGACACTTCAAGAGGCCCGTTCTAGCTTCGGCGCATGCCCAGCAGACTGCGCCGCTTCGCCCCCGCCGGTGTCCTGGCCCTCGCCGTGTCGCTCACCGGCCCCGCGCACGCCGACGACATCCCCGACGCGCCCGGGCACCGGCTGGTCGAGAGCTACGAGGGCGCGCCCGCCGCCGCCCACCCGCTGCCCGGCACCCCGCCGCCCCAGCACCCCTACCTCGCCGCCAACGGCCGCAGCGGCATGCACGCCGACGCGGCGGGCAGCGGCACGTACCCCTGGAACGGCCCGCTCGGCAAGGCGCCGACCGTCGACAGCGAGAAGATGGCGGCGCTCGGCGGCGAGTGCGCGACCGTCACCTTCGACCGCGACGGCCGCATCGTCACCGTGTGCGGCACCTTCACCGGCTTCCTCGTCAAACTGCTCGACCCGAAGACACTCGCCACCCTCGCCGAGTACAAGCTGCCCCAGCGGCCCTCCACGATCGAGGCGATCACGCGGCTGGACTTCTCCAAGATCTTCAAGGACACCTCGGGCGGGGCCTACTCCTACCTCGACCACGAGGACCGTCTCGTCCTCGCCGACTCCCGCCGGCACATCGTCAGACTGGCCCACGAGCGGACGGCCGACGGCGGCTGGCGCTTCGTCGTCGACAAGGACTGGGACCTGACCTCGCACGTCCCGCACGACTGCGTCTCGTGGATCAACCTCCACCCGAGCGGCACCTGCGACCCGGTCACCTCGGTGATGCCCGACTGGGACGGCCGGATCTGGTGGGTGACACGGCAGGGCCGCGTCGGCACCGTCGACCCCGGGTCCGGCGCCGTCCGTTCCGTGCGGCTCGACGGCGAGGAGATCCAGAACTCCTTCTCCGTCGCCGAGGACGGCGTCTCCATCGTCTCCGACCACGCCCTCTACAGCTTCCGGGCCGCGCCGGACGGGACCCCCGAGGTCCGGTGGCGCGAGACGTACGACCGCGGCACCGGCACCAAACCCGGCTCGGTGAACCAGGGGTCCGGCACCACACCCGACCTCTTCGGCGCCCGCGAACGCTACGTGGCCATCACCGACAACGCCGACGACCGCATGAACGTCCTCGTCTACCGACGCGACACCGACGTGCCGGCGGACCGGCGGCTCGTCTGCAAGGTCCCCGTCTTCGGCTCCGGCGCGTCCACCACCGACAACTCGCTGATCACCTGGGGCGACAGCCTGATCGTCGAGAACAACTACGGCTACGAGAACATCACCTCGCTCACCCTCGGCCGCAGCGTCGTCGGCGGCGTCAGCAGGATCGACGTCCGTGCGGACGGCAGCGGCTGCGACACGGTCTGGGAGAGCGCCGAGCGCGTCCCCTCCACCGTCCCCAAACTCTCCACCGCCAACGGCCTGCTGTACCTCTACACCAAGGCACCCAACCGCCTGGGAGTCGACGCCTGGTACCTCACCGCGGTCGACTTCCGTACCGGCGTGACCAGGTGGAAGCGGCTCGCCGGCACGGGCATCGTGTACGACAACAACTGGGCGCCCGTGACGCTGGGCCCCGACGGGACGGCCTACGTGGGTGTCTTCAACGGCCTGGTGGCGGTGCGGGACACGCCGTGACCCGGGCGGGGCGGGGCCGTCACGTCCGGGAGAACACGCCGATGCCGTTGGGCACCGGACGCTCCACGCCGCCGCTCGGGTGGTTGCGCACGGTCACCGCCTCGGCCCCCGGGGCCCGCGCGACCAGCGTGGACGTGGACGACACCAGGGTGGAGGAGCCGCCGCCGTCCAGACTGAAACCGTCCCGCGCCCCCAACTCCCGCAAGGTCTGAGCCATCTCGGCGATCGTCAGGCCGGTACGGAACTCGGGGGCGCCGTCGAGCGAGAGCAGCAGCAGCCGTCGGCCGCCGTCGGCGATCCCGGCCGCGGTCCGCACCGCGGAGGTGGTGTTGTCGAGCCCCGGCAGCGGCGCGCCGTCGCGCAGCACGGGGCAACCGCCGAGCGCGAAGCGGAACGGGGTGCGGGAACCGGCCGCGACCAGGCGGTGCCTGACCTGCACCCGGTCGCCCACCGACAGCTTCCGCAGCTGCTGCGCGCCCGCCTCACGGCCCACCAGCACCGTGCTGCCGGGCGCGATCTGACCGCTGCCCGGCGTGTCGGCCGACTCCACGACGCGCCCGTCGCGGACCGTCACCTCATGCGTGTCGGTGCTGCAGGGCGCGCCGCGGCTCGTGTCCGTCCCGCAGGTGGCACGCACCCGCGAGACGGCGCCCCAGTCGCCGGTGAACGCGCCGACGGAGCCCACCGGCAGCGCGTACTGGTTGAGCCCGCCCAGCGGCAGCCGCGCGTTCTTGGTGCGCACGGCCCCGTCCAGGGAGAGGTCGTCCATGCGGGCCCGGCGGTCGACGCCCACGCCGAGGACCGCCTTCGTGCTGACGCCCGGAGGCATCGCCGGGCCGAACCGCTGCCCGTCGGGCACGGCGGCCTTGAGCGCCCGGCCGCCCGTGACCGCCGGGCCCACCGGCGCGCCGGTCGCCTCGACGCCCGGATGCTGCGTCTCGCTGATGTTGAAGAAGTCGCCGTTGATCCCGCCGACGGCACCGGCCCCGTCCGCGAGCGCGGAGACCGGCGAGCGCGCGGCGACCTTGCCCGGGTACAGCAGGCCCACGGCGGTGCGCCGATCGCGCAGGTCGACGTCGAGCAGATGGGCGCGGGCGGTGCCGTGCGAGGCCGGGACGTCGAAGTACCGGTAGGCGACACCCGGCGCGATCTCCACCCCCGCCCGCCGCTCGTCCCCCACGGAACCGCTGGCCGGCGCCGCTCCCGTGAGCGCCGCACCGGCCAGCGCGCCGAGCGTGGAGAGGAGGGCGAGGGCCGTCCTGAACCGTCCGCCGTGCTGCGTCTGCCGTGTCACGTATTCCCCCTGGGGTCGGCCGGGCCACCAACTGTCCCAGTGGCACGCGGAGTTCACCAGACGGCGGTGGCTATGACCCGGCCATCCGGGAACGGATCAGGAAACGTACGCCTTCCGGGGCCTCCAGCGAGAAGCCGCTGCCCCGCCCCGGCACGACGTCCACGATCAGCCGGGTGTGGCTCCAGAGGTCGTACTGGCTCTTGGACATCCAAAAGGGTATGGGCTCGGCCACGCCCTCGACGGTCAGCGACGCGAGCCGGATGTCGGAGTCACCGGTACGGAACTCGCCGGCGGGGAAGCACATGGGCGCGCTGCCGTCGCAGCAGCCGCCGGACTGATGGAACATCAGCGGTCCGTGCAGGGCGCGCAGTCGCCGCAGGAGTTCGGCGGCGGCGGGGGTCAGCCGTACGCGGGGAGCGTCGTCCTTGCTCTCAGGGCTCTCAGGGCTCTCATGGCGGTCCATGGCAGGACTCTTCCCCTCGGCACGTTGCAACAGGGTTGCACGCCCGGCACATGGCCCAATCGTGGGATCGTCGGGTCGTGTCGCCGGGCGGGCGGCCGGGCAGCGGCCAAGCTGGGGCGATGCGCTGGGTCCTCTCGTCGATCGCCGCCCTCACTCTGGCCGTTCCCCTCCCGGCCGCCTCCGCTCCGCTCGCCGCGGCCGCCGGGCCGAAGGGCGTCCTCGCGCCCGAACCGCCGTGCCTCGCCGAAACGGCCCCCTACCAGCGCGAGCTGGAGCGTGAGCTGGGCCTGCCGGTCGACGGACGGCAGTCACCGGCCGACTGCGCGGCCATCCGGGCACTCCAACAACGCCTCGGCATCCGCCCGGCGGACGGGGCCGCGTCCCTGCGCACCTACCGCTTCGTCGTCGCGGACCGCGCCCGGCGCGACCCCGCGCAGCGGCGCGCGTGCCCCACCAGGTCCCACCGGGTGACGTGCGTGGACCTCACCCGGCAGATCCTGTGGAGCCAGAGCGGCGGCAGGCTGGTCTTCGACCCCGTGCCGATCCGCAGCGGCCGCGACGGACTGGAGACCCGGCGCGGCTGGCAGCGCATCTACTGGAAGAGCCGCGACCACTACTCCACGCTCTACGACGTCCCCATGCCGTTCGCGCAGTTCTTCAACGGCGGCCAGGCCCTGCACGGCACCCACGCGGACCTGTTCTCCTCCGGCTCGGGCGGCTGCGTGAACCTCGCCCTGCGCGACGCGGAACGACTGTACGGGCTCCTGAAGGAGGACGACATGCTGTACATCTGGGGAACGAAACCGGGCACAGGCGGCTGACGCCACCCGTGCCCGGGCCGTGGCGGGGGCCGGCCTCACCGGCCCCCGCCGCCGCTCACTTGCCCTTCTTCCCGCCGCCGCGCTCGTTGGTGAGCGTCACCGTGACGCCCTTGGCGGCATTGCCGGCGGTGACTGCATGCGGGCCGCTCACCGTCTTCCCGGGCAGCACATAGCCGTCGGGGACCGCGGTCTCCCTCAGGTAGTACGAGCCGAGGTCGAGGCCCCGGAACTCGCACCGGCCCCGACCGTCCGTCGCGCAGCCCCCGTCGACGAGCCGGTCCCGGCGCGTCCCGGTCGTCTGGAGTCCCGGCGTGCCGTTGGTCTCGCGCCACAGCTGGAAGACGGCGCCGGCCAGCGGCCTGCCGCTCTTCCGGTCTTTCTTGACGACGGTGACGCCGCCCTTCTCGACGGCGTCGTCCTCCTTGTCGTTCGTGGCCGTGACCGTCACGCCGTCGGAGGCGTTCGCCCCGGTCAGCTCGACGGGCCCGAAGATGTTCCGCGAGGGCAGTTCGTAACCGCTGGGGGCCTTGGTCTCGCGCCAGTAGTACGTGCCGGTGGGCACCGTCCGTACGCACTCACCGGAGGCCGGCGTGACGCAGGCGTCGCCGACCTCGGTGTCCGGGTCGTCGCCGCGGGTCTGCAGCCCCTCGACGCCGTTGGACTCGCGCCACAGTTCGAACTCGGCGCCCGCGAGCGGTGTCCCGTCGTCCTCGTCCGTCTTGACGATCGAGATCCGGCCGCTGGTGTCGCCGCCGCCGCAGTCGGGCAGGTCCCCGTCGAAGGGGTAGTTGTGGATCTCCTGGCCGCCGCCGCCCGTCGCCGCGCTGGTGTGGGTGAGGGAACCGGTGGTGAAGAAGCGGCCGTTCATGCCCGGCACGCTGACCGTGGTCGTCGACCGCTGATCGCCGATCAGGACGCTGCCCTGGAACTGGCCGGTGCCCTTGAACTCGACGGAGGTGGCGTCGGGGAAGTTCCACAGCAGGCGGCCGCGCAGCTTGTTGAACGGGCTGCTGTCGTCGATCGTGCCGCTGTACGTATTGATGGTGCGCCGGGTGCCGAGCACGTTCACCAGCACGGTGGCGCCCTCGGGGATGGCCGCGAAGCGGATGCCCTCCTGTCCGCCGCCACCGCTCATCAGGTCGAAGTCGACGTTGAAGACCTGGAGCGCGGAGACACCGTCCCCGGTGAACAGCGTCTCACCGCCCGCGTGCACGGCCCGGCCGGTGGGCGTGCGCGTGCCGCCCTCGGGGTGCGCGTAGCACTGGCTGGCTTCCGTCAGCTCGTCCCGCAGCCCCCGGTAGGGCGCGGCGGCTTCCGGGTCCTGGCGCAGGGTGGCGAGGATCCTCCCCGACGCGTCACCCGCGTGGCGCACGACGCCGCCCTCGGCGAGCAGCCGCTGCCCGGCGGCGACCGTGACGTCCCCTCCGGTGGTGAGCCAGTCCGCGCCCACCGGAGGCGCGACCCGGGAGCCGACACCGGCCTCGCCGACGTTGTAGACGGCGCTGGCGCCGGCCGCCTTGCGCTGGTCGAAGTCCCCGAGGACGACGACGCGTCCCTCGGCCTCCGCCGCCCGCTCGCGGACGTGGAAGTCCTCGCCCACGTAGACGTTGATGCCGTTGTCGCGCCACCGGATCGAGCCGTTGTGGACGGGCGGGTAGCCGTCGGGCGGGCAGGTGCCGGGGACGCACGGCCCGAGCCCGCCGGGCAGGGGCTTCGCGGCGGCGAAGACGGTTCTCTGCGGGGGCGGCACCGGGACGGGACCGGCCTGCCCGGCCTGCGCGGCGGGCACCGCCGCCAGAGTGCTCCCGGCCACGAGGCCGAGGAGACAGAGGTACCTCGTCCCGGACCGGGCGAGGGAAGGGGAGATCACGGGCACATCAGCTCCTCAGGGGGCGGATCGACGTGGAGGGGGCTCGCATGATCAACAGCTTGTGCCGTCCGGCCGATCCGCGCGACCCGACGAAAAGAGCACCGCGCCTGGGGCCGCGGCCCACGCGTATGGCCGGAGGCGAGAAGGCGGCGATCGCGTACAACCCTTATGGGCCATGCCGTGTCGAACAGGACGCCGGACAAGGAACGGGCCCTTTCCGGACGCCCCCGCGCCAGCCCGGCCACCTTCCTTCACAGGAGCCGCTCGTGCGCAAGAACCGTTCGGCCGCCCTCGCCGCGGCATCGTTCCTTCTGCTGACCGGGGCCGGTATCGCCGCCGCCCCTTCCGCCTTCGCCGGCACCCCTGGGGGTACGCACGCCGACGACCGCAACAGCGACTTCAACGGCGACGGATACGAGGACGTGCTGGTCGGGGCCCCGGGCGCCACGGTCAGCGGTGACAAGGGCGCAGGCCTGGTCACCGTCCAGTACGGCTCGACCAGGGGCATCGGCACCAGCAACGTCGCCCGGTTCAGCCAGTCGACGGACGGGGTCGCGGGCGCCGCGGAGGCCGGCGACGGCTTCGGCAAGACCGTCGCCACCGGAGACCTGGACGGCGACGGCTACGACGACGCGATCATCGGCATCCCCGGCGAGGACATCGGCACCACGGCCGATGCCGGCGGCGTCGCGATCCTGTGGGGCTCCAAGACCGGGCTCAGCGGGACCGCCAGCGACTGGCTCCAGGCCCAGGAGCCGGCCGCGGGCAAGCAGTTCGGCCTCGGCCTCGCCGCCGCGCACCTCACCGGCGACACGCCGGGCGACGTGCTCGCCGTACTCGACCGCGACGACCTGAACCTGTACGTCTACGAAGCCGCGCCGCAGCCCGGCGAGCCCCCGCTGCGCCGCCAGGACACCCGGCGGCTCGGCGCGGCCGCCGAGGAGCGCGACATCCTGCCCAAGTCCCTCACCACCGGGGACTACGACGACAACGGCTACGCGGACCTCGTCGTGTCCGGGGTGAGCGTGGGCGACGAGCCGGGGCACGGCTGGTCCAAGCACTTCGCGGGAAGCGCGGAGGGACTCAGCTACAAGGGCGACCTGCGCGGGGGCCCGGCGGCCGCGTCCGGTGACATCGACCACGACGGCTACGACGACCTGGTGACCGGCGAGCCGGCGTCGCCCGACGACGGCGGCGAGACCATGACCGGCGGTCTGGTCGGCGTGCGCTACGGCACCGCGGACGGCCTCGGCGAGGAGGCCAAGTGGTGGACGCAGGGCTCCGCCGGCGTACCCGGCACCCCCGAGCCCGGTGACCGCTGGGGCGCCGACCTGTCCGTCGCGGACACCGACGGCGACGGCTACGCGGACGTGGCGATCGGCGCGCCCGGCGAGGACATCGGCACCGTCGCCGACGCGGGCGCGGTATGGGTGCTGCGCGGCTCGCGGAACGGGATGACGGCGACCGGCGCCAAGTCCTGGGACCAGGACTCCGCGGACATCCCGGGCGTGCCCGAGAAGGGCGACAAGTGGGGCGCCCAGGTGCGGCTCTCGGACCCGAACAACGACGGCCGCTTCGGCCTCCTCGCGTCGGCACCCGGTGAGAACGCCGGGGACGGCGTGGTCTGGGTCCTGTCGGCGGGCTCGGGCGGCGTCACCGCCGCCGGGTCCTGGACGTACGGCGGGGCGTCGCTGGGCGCGCCGGGCACCGGGGCGGCGTTCGGCGCGGCGATCGACGAGTGAACACCGCCTGAGCGGCCGGCCGGGTTCGGGCCATCCGGGCGCGGTCGTGAGCGGGCCCTCTCCGTATGATCACGGAAGAGATCGCACCCCGCGCTCACGACCGCGTTCGGAGGCTGAACAGGCATGACGGAGAGCCGAGTTGTCATCGTCACCGGCGGCGGAACCGGCATCGGAGCGGCCACCGCCCGGCGGCTGCGGGCCGACGGGCATCGGGTGGTCGTCTCCGGCCGCCGTCCCGAGCCGCTGCACCGGGTCGCCGAGGAGACCGGGGCGCTGGCCCACCCCGCCGACGCGGCCGACCCCGAGGCGGTCGCCGGCCTGGTCGAGGCGACCGTGGCCGCGTACGGCCGGATCGACGGGGTCGTGCTCAACGCCGGCGTCGGGCGCAGCGGCGCCGTCGGGGAGCTCTCCGACGAGGACTGGGACCTGGTGATGCGCACCAACCTCACCGGTCCCTTCCTGCTGCTGCGGGCCGCGCTGCCGCACCTGTTGGCGGCGCGCGGCGCGGTCGTCGCGGTCGCGTCGGTCGCCGCCCTGCGCAACGGCGTGGCGAACGCGGCGTACGCGACGTCGAAGGCGGCGCTCCTCCAGCTGTGCCGCTCGCTCGCCGTGGACTACGGCAAGGACGGGCTGCGCGCCAACACGGTGTGCCCGAGCTGGGTGCGCACCGAGATGGCCGACCGCCGCATGGCCCGCTTCGCCGACGAGGCGGAACTGGGGGAGCGGGGGGCCGACGCGGCGTACGAGGAGGCGACGCGGCTGATCCCGGCCGGCCGTCCGGGGCGGCCGGCGGAGGTCGCCGAGGCGATCGCCTGGCTGCTCTCGCCCGCGGCGTCCTTCGTCAACGGCGCGACGCTGACGGTGGACGGCGGGGTGACGGCCATCGACCCGGGCACGGTCGCCTTCGACTTCGGGATCGTGCCGCGCCACTGACGTCCCCCGGCGACGGCTTCCCGCCCCGGCGTCGGCCGAGACGCTCCGCACGACATCAACTGGGTTCCTGACCAGGGCAGTTGAAGGCGCAAATACCGCCCCGGCCTGAGGTGAAGCGTGCGTGAACCGGGGGCGAATATCGTCGTTTTCAGCGACAAGGCGCCCAAGTCAATTGTTGACAGCGGTCGTTGGTCTAGTCCATTTTGATGGTACGCAAGTTCGACGTGGGGCGGATGTGAGACGCGCCGCCCCGGCCGACCTGACGCGGCCCGCCGGCCCGGCGCGGACCTCCCGGGGGGAGCACACCCCCTGCCGCCGTGCCCGCCCCGGAACAGACCGAACCTTGGAGCCCGCCATGCCAGCCTCCGACCGCTACCTCCACCGAGCCCCCGGCGACGTCCCGTACTTCAGCGCCGACGGCGAGACCTACCTGGCGCAGACCCAGCTGCGGGACCTGACCAAGACGCGGCCGCTCAAGGTGCTCTCCGAGGAGGACTTCGCCTTCTGGCAGACGTACGGCTACGTCGTCGTGAAGCAGGCCATCCCCACGCGGGCGGCCAAGGACCTCCTGGACTTCGCCTGGGAGTTCCAGGGGCTCGACCGGGGCCGCCCCGAGACCTGGTACGAGGAGCGCGAGTTCCGCTCGGACCTGGACCGCGAGCTGCACGTCTACGGCTTCGTCGAGGCCTACCACCACCAGCTGATCTGGGACAGCCGCCAGACGCAGCGGGTCTACGACGCCTTCACCGACGTCTGGGACTGCGACGAGCTGTGGGTGACACTGGACCGGCTCAACCTCAACCCACCCAACGTCAAGAACCGCTCCCGCTCCCTGATCGCCCCCACCGAGCGCGGCTTCGACATCAACCTCCACTGGGACGTCGACACCACCCTCGGCGTGCTGCCCCAGCGCGTGCAGGGCATCATCGCCCTGGACGACACCCGGCCCGAGCACGGCGGCTTCCAGTGCTGCCCCGAGCTGTTCCGCCGCTTCGACCGCTGGAAGGCCCTCCAACCGGACGACCGCGACCCCATCCGCCCCGCGGTCGACCAGGACGACATGCCCGTCGTCCGGCCCGAGCTGGCGGCGGGCGACCTGCTGATCTGGAACGGCCTGCTGGCGCACGGCGTCGCCCCCAACACCTCCGCGAACGGCGTGCGCGCCGTCCAGTACCTGTCGATGATGCCCGCCCTGGAGACCCACGAGGAGCTGCGCCGCTCCCGGATCGACTCCTGGCGCCACCTCACCACCCCCACCTGGAACGCCACCCTGGTCGGCGACGCCGACCGGCACGAGTCCCTGCGCTACGGCACCGCCACCCTCAACGACCTGGGCGAGAAGCTGCTGGGCCTGAAGTCCTGGACCGGGCGGGACACCGACCAGCCGATCGGGGACGCCGCATGCGCCGCATCTGCCTGACCCTGCCCACCAACCGCGCCTGCCCGCAGACCATCGCGGCGATCGGCGCGGAAGCGGCCTACGCCGCCACGCACTTCGACGTCGAGGTGCACCTGCTGATCCTGGACTCCGCCGACCCCGACACCTTCACCGCGCACGAGCGGGCCGTGCGCGCGCTCGGTGACGTCCCGCGCGTCGTCACCCACCACCTCGGCGAGCCGGAGCAGCGCGCCTTCCTGCGCCGGGTGATCGCCGGGTCCGGGAACGCCAAACCCGAGCTGCTGCTGGAGCTGATGCTCCCCGCCCGGCTCTCGTACGGCGCCTGCACCAACCGCGCGTTCCTGCTCGCCGCCGCGCTCGGCTGCGAGTCCGTGCACCGCAGGGACTCCGACAGCGAGTACCAGAGCGTCGACGGCACGCCCGTCTTCCCCGTCCACCACGAGCTGGCATCGCTCGGCAAACGCGCGGCCGACGCGGCGCGCGGCACCGTGCACACCGCCCTCGACGAGCGCCACGCCCACAAGCGGGTGTCGATGGTCGGCGGCTCCTTCGTGGGCGAACTGTCCGTCGACATCGGCGAGATACGCGCCCTGGACCCCGAGGTCTACTACGACGTGGTCGGCCTCTGGGCGCCCGGCCACTGGAGCGACGCACAGAAGCGGGAACTCGTCGACGACTCCTTCCGGGGCGCCGGCACCGAGCGGTTCACCCACGACCGAGCGACGCTGACCCTGGTCGACCCCATGCGCGTCGACATGTGCAACATCAGCTTCCACGGCGTGCACGAACGCGTGCCGCTGCCGCCCGCCACCGACACCATCGGCAGCGACTACTTCCTCATCCACCTCGTCCACGACGCCGCGCTGCCGGGCGTCCTGCACAACCGCGACATCGTCAACTTCTACACCCCGGAGCGCAGGACCGACGCCGGCTTCGTCGCGTACCAGACGCGCTTCGTCAAGTTCTTCCTGTCGATGCTCTACTTCAACGTCATCTACGAGCGCATGGCCGAGGCCGGGGAGACGCTCCTGGACGAGCGGGGCCAGGTCCGCGCGTCCCTGGTGGCCGACCTCGTCAGGCAGAGCACCGCACTCGACCGCGCCGAGAACGTCGAACGCCTGGAGCGCGTGGACACCGCCTACCGCAGACTCGGCGGCAGATACGAGCAGTTCGCCGACCTCCTCGCCACCCGCCGCGAGCGTCTCCTGGACGAGGCGCGCGGCGACATCGAGGACTTCGCCCTCCTGATCGAGGCCTGGGAGCCCCTGGTCCGGGCCGCCAGGGACGCCGGCCCGATCCGGGCGGCGGGACAGCCCGCATGAGCGCCACAACGACGCACGAGGCCATCCCGCTGTTCGACGCGCTCGCGGCCGCCGCCGAGGACCAGATCGTCTTCGACCTGCCGGGCATCGAGGAGCGCTACGAGACGCTGCGCCGCGAACTGCCCGGGGTCGCCGTCCGCTTCGCCATGAAGGCCTGCCCGGTGGACGAGGTGCTCACCCGCCTCGCCGGACGCGGCTGCGGCGTCGACGCGGCGAGCCCCCACGAGATGGAACAGGCCCTGCGCGCCGGGATCCCGGCGCGCCGGATGCACTACGGCAACACCGTCAAGTCCGACCGCGACATCGCCGACGCCCACCGCCTCGGCATGCGGGACTTCGCGACGGACAGCCTGGAGGACGTGACGGCCCTCGCGCGGCACGCCCCCGGCGCCCGGGTGTTCTGCCGCCTCGCCACCACCGGCGAGGGCGCGCTCTGGGGGCTCAGCAACAAATTCGGCTGCTCGCCCGAGGACGCCGTCGCCGTGCTGAGCGCGGCCCGCGAACTGGGTCTCGTCCCCGCGGGCCTGTCCGTTCACGTCGGCTCCCAGCAGATGACGGCCGAAGCCTGGCGCGACGCCTTCGACCGGATCGCGGACGTGGCTCACGCCCTGGCCCGGCGCGGCATCCCCCTGGACCACGTCAACCTCGGCGGCGGACTGCCCGCCCTCGGCTACCGCGACAAGCACGGCCGGGCGCTCGACCCCCCGCTGGACAAGATCTTCGCCGTGATCCGCGAGGGCATGGCGCGCCTCGGAGAGATCCCGGGCCACCGGCTCGGCTACGTCGTCGAACCCGGCCGCTACCTCATCGCCGACCACGGCGCCATCCGCGCCCACGTCTCCCGGCTGGCGGCCCGCCGCAGCCCCGACGGTGAGCGGCAGTACTGGCTGTACCTCAGCTGCGGCAAGTTCAACGGCCTGTACGAGATGGACCAGGTGCAGTACCGCCTCGTCTTCCCCTCCCACCGCGGCGCCGAGTCCGTCCCGGCCGTGGTGGCGGGCCCCACCTGCGACAGTGACGACGCCTTCTCCCACGAGGACGGCCTGGTCCCGGTGCCCAAGGCGCTGGCCTCGGGCGACCCGGTGTGGGTGCTGTCCTGCGGCGCGTACGCGACCAGCTACATGACGCGGGGCTTCAACGGCTTCCGCCCGCTGCCGTACACCTGGATAGACGGCGGGGACACGTGAACCACGACAGACGCGTGCACCACGCGCCCCTCATACGCCACATCGCCGCCGGCGACTGGCCGGACATCACCGTCCTCGAACGCGGTGCCTACAGCCGCCTCGGCCTGTCGGAGGGCCGGGCCGCGCTGGAGGCCAAGGTGAGCGCGTCGCCGACCACCTGTTTCGCGCTGGACCTGACCGGCCGACTGGCGGGCTACCTGCTGGCCCTGCCCTACCCCGAGTCCGCCTACCCGGACCTGCGGGGCGCCGAGGCCGCGCCCGCGCTCCCCTCGCGCAACCTGCATCTGCACGACATCGTCGTCGCGGAGGACCTGCGGCACCAGGGCCTCGCCCGGCTCCTGCTGAGCCACCTCACGGCCACGGCTCGTCACCAGGGGTACGAGCGGATCTCCCTGGTGGCCGTCGGCGGCAGCGAGACGTTCTGGTCGGCCCGCGGGTTCACCGCCGGACCCGTGACCCCGGCCGGATACGGCCCGACCGCCGTGTACATGTCCAGGGCGCTGCCGGCCGGGCCGGCGCCGCGCCGAGAATCGGAGAAGTGGGCTGATGCGGGTGCTCCGCGTGCGTGATCCTTTCCATCGGGGCCAGTTGGCGATCGCGGCCCTGTTCTGCTCGCTCGGCTTCCAGTACGCGACCTGGGCGTCGCGCATCCCCGCCCTCAAGAGCGGCCTCGGCCTGAGTGCGGCGGAGGTCGGCGTGCTGCTGATGGCGGCGGGAGTCGGCGCCGCGGTGTCCTTCCCCCTGGTGGCCGCGCTGATGCGGCGCCTCGGCTCGCAGCGCCTCGCGACGCTGTCGGCGCTCTGCCTGGCGCTGGCGCTCCCGGCACTGGCCGCGGCGCCGAACTACCCCCTCGCGCTGCTGGTCATGTGCGTCGACGGCGTCCTCGTGGGCTGCCTCAACGTCGCCATGAACGCCCAGGGGGCCGCCCTTGAGGCCGCCTTCGAACGCAACGCCATGGCCCGGCTGCACGCCACCTTCAGCGGCGGCTCCCTGCTCGCCGCGCTGCTCGCCTCCGGCATGAACGCGCTGACCACCTCCGTCACCGCGCACTTCGCGGCGGCCGCGGCGATCCTGCTCCTCCTCGTGGCGTACGCGCGGACCGGCCTGCTGACGGACGGCCAACGCGCGGCCCCGGCAGCCGGGAAGGGGGAGAAGAAGCGCGCCGGGAAGTGGGCGCTGCCCTCCCGCGTCACGCTGTGGATGTGCGTCGCGATGGCCTTCGGCACCGTCACCGAAGGCGCCATGAACGACTGGTCGGCCCTCTACCTGAAGGACGTCGCCGGGGCCTCCGCCGAAGTGGCGCCCCTCGGCATCGCCGTCGTCTCCGAAATGATGGTCGTGGCCCGTCTCTTCGCCGACGGCTGGCGCAGCCGCTGGGGGGACGGCCGGGTCGTCCTGGTGGGCAGCGCGCTGGCGGGCGGGGGCCTGATCCTCGCCCTGGTCAGCGGGGGACTGGTGCCGGCGCTGCTCGGCTTCGCCTGCGTGGGCCTCGGCATCGCGGCCGTCACCCCGTGCGTCTACGTGGCCGCGGCGGGCCAGGGCTCAAACTCGCTGACCCTGGTCGCCGCCATGGGGACGACGGGGCTGCTCGCCGGGCCGCCGCTGATCGGCTTCATCGCCCACGCCGGCAGCCTGGTGTGGGGCTTCACCGCCGTCGCGGCCTCGGCGCTGGTCGTGTCCGCGTGCAGCACGCGCATCCGCTGGCCCGCACCGGCGCCGGCCGAGCCGGTGAGCCAGACCTAGTCACCACCTGTCGCACCTGGTGGCTACTTGAGGGTAGGCCTACCCGACCCCCTTGTTATACGGTCTGTCTAACAAGGGGGTCGTGGCGTGCCGTGCGGGGCGTCGCGGTCCCTGCCCTGACGTCTTCAGTCAAGGAGCCGCGACATGGCAGGCAGCACTGTTCGGCCGAGCGCACAGGAGCAGTCCCCGGAGGGCGACATAGCCGGGCGGCTGCTCGACTCCGCCGCCGTCCTGGCGTACGACCCGGCCACCGAGGTCGACTGGGACACGCCGCTGGACCGTGACTTCCACGGGGCGAGCCCCGAGTGGTGCACGCTCTACGGCACCGCGTACTGGCGGGAGATGACCGAGGAACAGCGCAAGGAGCTGACCCGGCAGGAAGCCGCGTCGGTGGCCAGCACCGGCATCTGGTTCGAGATGATCCTCCAGCAGATGGTGCTGCGCGACGTCTACGCGAAGGACCCCACGAGCGCCGAGGTCCAGTGGGCGCTCACCGAGATCGCCGAGGAGTGCCGCCACTCGATCATGTTCGCCCGCGGCGCCGAGAAACTCGGCGCGCCCGCCTACCGGCCGCACCGGCTCGCCGTCGAACTGGGCAGGGTCTTCAAGTCGGTCGCCTTCGGGGAGGCCGCGTACGCCGCGATCCTCGTGGCCGAAGAGGTCCTCGACGTCATGCAGCGCGACTGGATGCGGGACGAGCGGGTCGTGCCGTTCGTACGCACGATCAACAACATCCATGTCGTCGAGGAGTCGCGGCACATGAAGTTCGCCCGCGACCAGACCCGCAAGCGGCTCGCGGGCGCGGGCCGGGTGCGCCGCCGGCTCAACGCCCTGGTGATCGCCATCGCGTCGTACGTCATCGTCACCAGCATGGTGAACCCCAAGGTCTACGCGAACGCCGGACTCGACGAGAAGCGCGCCCTCGCCGAGGCGAAGGCCAACGAGCACCACAAGTCCATGATGCGGGCCAGCTGCGCGGGGCTCATGGAGTTCCTGGCCTCGTGCCGCCTGCTCACCAAGCCGGCGCTGGTCTTCTACGAGCGGGCCCACCTGATCTGAGCCGTCCCGCGTCCGAGCCGATCCCGCTGATCCGAGCCGATCCGAGCCGAGCCGAGCCGAGCCCACGAACATGACCTACGCCATCACCCAGACCTGCTGCGCCGACGCCACCTGCGTGGCCGTGTGCCCGGTCAACTGCATCCATCCCACCCCGCAGGAACGGGCCTTCGGCAGCACGGAGATGCTGCACATCGACCCGGAGACCTGCATAGGCTGCGGTGCCTGCGCCGACGCCTGCCCCGTCGACGCGATCTTCCCGGTGGACCGCCTGCCCGCCGAGCAGCGGGAGTACGGCGCCATCAACGCGGCGTACTTCGAGCGGAGCGGGGCGCCCGCGCCGGACCGCGAGGGGCCGAACTTCCACTCCTGGGACGAGCCGGACTTCCCCCGGGTGCTGCCCGCGGACTTCGCGCCGCTCAAGGTCGCCGTCGTCGGCACCGGACCGGCCGGCATGTACGCCGCGCAGGACCTGCTGCTGCACACGAACGCGGAGGTGACGCTGATCGACCGGCTGCCGGTGGCCGGCGGTCTCGTGCGCCACGGCGTGGCACCCGACCACCCCGCGACGAAGAAGGTCGGCGACACCTTCGCCCGCTTCCACACGCACCCGAGGGTGCGTATGCACCTGGGGCTCGACGTCGGAACCGACGTCACCCCCGAGGAGATCGCCGCCCACCACGACGCGGTGATCTACGCGGTGGGCGCGTCCGCCGACCGCCGCCTGTCGGTGCCCGGCGAGGACCTGCCCGGCAGCATCTCCGCGAGTGCCTTCGTCGCCTGGTACAACGCCCACCCCGACGCGCGCCCCGACGGCATCGACCTGTCGGCGGAGCGCGTCGTCGTGGTCGGCAACGGCAACGTCGCCCTGGACGTGGCCCGCATCCTGCTCGCCGCTCCCGAGGCCCTGGCCCGCACCGACATCGCGGACCACGCCCTCACGGCGCTGCGCGACAGCCGCGTCCGCGAGGTGGTCCTGCTCGCCCGGCGCGGACCCGACCACGCCGCGTACACCAGGTCCGAACTGCTCGCGCTCAAGCACCTGCCGGGGGTGGAGCTGGTGGTGGACGACCACGACCCGCGGATCGCCCTCGCCGTCGACGCGGCGGAGCCGCCGGGCAAGGCGGCCGTCCTGCGCGGTGTCGGCCGGCGCCGGGTGGACTGGACGCGGCCGCCGGATCCCGGGCGGCGCATCGTCCTGCGCTTCCACTGCGAGCCCGCCGAAGTCCTCGGTGGGGACCGGGTGGCAGCCGTGCGCGTCGTGTCCGACGAGGGGGAGTCGATCCTGCCGGCGGGCATGCTGCTGCGCGCGATCGGCTACCGGGGGACGCCGGTGGCGGGTCTGCCCTTCGACGAGAGCAGCGGCACCGTGCCGCACGAGGGCGGCCGTGTCACCGGGCGGCCGGGGACGTACGTCGTGGGCTGGATCAAGCGGGGTCCGACCGGCGGCATCGGCGCCAACCGCACCTGCGCCGCCGAGACGGTCTCCACCCTGCTGTCCGACGCCGTCGCCGGGAGCCTGCCCGAGCCCCGCCACCCCACGCGGGCCTTCCACCGCCTGGTCCGCCGCCGCAACCGCCGGGTGGTGGACGCGCGCGGTCTGGCCGCGATCGAACGGGCCGAGACCGAGCGGGGCCGGCGTGCGGGGCGCCCCCGGGTCAAACTGGCCACGGTCGACGAACTCGTCGCCGCGGCCAGGTCGAGGCGCGGGGGCCTGCCGCGCTGAGCGCGCCCCGGCGGTCAGCCCTCCAGGGCGTCCTTCACGTCACCGAGGTCCACGAACTTGAAGTTGGTGGAGGGGCGTTCGCCGTCCCCGGGGGCGTCGTGGCCGTCCTGCACCACGAGCAGGCCGTCGGGGAAGTCGGGGCCGAGCGGCGCGGCGAGCGCGGCGGCGCCGTCGCACTCCTCGGAGCCGTCCAGGGTGGCGGAGGCCGCCGCGACGCGGAAGCCGCCCTCGTACTCGTTGGCGTCGGACACCTCGCGGTCGTAGGCGACGAAGGTGTTGTCGCCCTGGCTGGAGGCGAGGAGGTAGCCGTCGCCGTCCTGCTCGGTGAGCAGCGTCAGCCCTTCGACGTCGGCGGTGACGCGGGTGCCGCCGAAGCCGGGGTCGGCGCCCGCGACGCACTCCTCGGTCTCCTCGTCGTAGGTGCCGGGGACGCCGTACTCACGGACCTTGTCGATGAGCTTCGGCGTGCCGGTCAGATCGGCGCGCACGCGCCACACGCCGACGTCCTCCTGCCCGGCGTACAGCGTGCCGTTCGCCGGGTCCACCACCATGCCCTCGACCTGCGGCAGCTCGCCCGGCTCACCGCAGGGTGACCACGAAGTGCCGTTGGGCAGGCGGAAGTCGGTGGGCAGGTCGAGCGTGCGTATCTTGCGGTACCCGACCTTGCCGCCGGCGGCGGGGGTGAGTTCGAGCAGCGCGAGGGTGGACCGCTCCCGCCGGCTGACCAGGGCGTAGGAGCGGCCCGTGGACTTGTCGGTCCAGGTGGCGAGGCCGTACGCGGTGCGCTGCTCGTCGATCTCCTCCTGCGAGGAGGAGAACACGGGCGGGGCGGCCGGGTCCGTGACGTCGGTGAGCGGGGCGCCGGGGCGGTTGCCGTCGATGCGGTGGAAGCGGAGCCGGTCGCTGCCCCGGTCGCTGGTCACGGCGAGGTCGGCGCGGCCGGTCGTCAGGCGCAGGCCGTGCACCAGGTCGACGTTGTTGAAGCGGCCGGGCGCGTGGTCCGGGCCGGGCGCGGCGGGCGCCGGCACGGACTGGACCTCGCGGGCGTGCAGGTCGTAGACGCGCAGACCGCCCTGCTTGGCGGTGGCGATCACCAGGCTGCGGGCGGGGTCCGCGGCGTTGCGCCAGATCGCCGGGTCGTCCGCGTCGGCGTCACCGCCCGCCTCGTCGTCGTGCAGGGCCGGGGTCTCGGCGACCGGGGTGACGGCGGGCAGGGCGGCGCGCGAGCGGCCCTGCTCCGCCGCGGCGTGCACCGGCAGGGCGGCCGCGGTGAGCGCTGCGAGCGCCGTGGCGAGGACGAGCGTCGTCGACCGGGCGGGGCGGTCCATGACCACGTGGGAACTCCTTCATCAGGCAGGTCGCGAAGTGCGACGCGGCGAGTGTGTGATCCCTGGATGAAGAGTTGCCGACAAATAACACAACGTCAATTAGTGCAGCGTATGAACAAATGGAGACGGCCGTTCGTGACTACCGTCGACCGTTCGTGACTACTTTCGGGGCGAACCGCTGCCGCATATGGCCCTTAATCGATCGAAATGATGCGGTAATCGGTCAGAAGGCGGTGATCCTTTGCCAAGCGCCACCTGATGGCCGGTGTCAACGGCCGGTCGACTTCCGGATGGATGGGGGAACGATGGCTACAGAGAACAGGGGTGTGCACGCCCCGCGCGGTTACGCCCCGGGGTGGCGGACCGGCTCCCGCACGCGGTGGCGGCGGGTGCGGTTCGACACGGTCGCCACCGCGGCCGGCGCGGTCCTGCTCGGCGCCTCCTCGGCCGGGGCGGCGACACGGGCGCTGCCGACGAGCGCGCCACCGCCCTCGGAACGCATGCGTGAACTGGACTTCCTGCTCGGTACGTTGCGCTGCCTGTTCGCCACGGGCTCGCTCCGCACCGCCCGGGTGCGCCCCATTCTGGGCGGCCACTACTACCAGCTGGACCTGACGCAGGTGCGGGAGCGGAAGAGCGGACGGGTCCGGGGGAGCTGGGTGCTCGGGTGGGACCGGGTCGACGGCCGGTTCGTCTCCTACTACTTCGACGACGCCGGCATGCGCGGCACCTCGACCTCTCCGGGCTGGCGGCAGGGCCACTTCGTCCTCACCGGGACCTACGCGCTCGGCGAGTCGCAGCGGCCGGTGGCCATCAAGCGGGACATCACCCGCGTCGACGAGGACCGCTTCACCATTCGCGAGCACATCGAGAAGAACGGGACGTGGGAGCTGCTCGACACCCAGGACTGCCACCGCAAGAGGTGAGGCAAGCCCCGGGAAGCAGGGGAGCAGAGGGGCGCGGGAAGGGCCAGGGGGCAGCGGGCAAACACGAGGCCCCGGTCTCCGTCACGGAAACCGGGGCCTCTCACGAGCGCTGGGCAGGCCTTGCACCTACATCTCCCCACAGGAAGTGGGGCGCCTTTCCTTGGACCACCAACGCCGGGCCCGGAGCCGGAGTTCCGGCGGCGAGCTCAAGATCGATCATAGCGCATGGTCGCGAGACGTTCCAAGCGCGGCGATCTCCGTGAGGGGCAGGCCCAGTTCCTCGTGCAGGAACCGCACGACCGTCCAGTGCGGCAGCGCGTCCGCGTCGAAGGGGCCGAACGACTCGGTGTAGAGGGGGATCCACCGCAGCGCCTCCTCGGCGGCCTTCTCGCGGCCCGGGTCCGCCTGGTAGGCCTCGTACGAGATGCTGCGGTGGTGGATGAAGTGCCCGCCGGGCAGGCGCTGTTCGCACAGCTCGCGGTACTCGCGGGTCTGCAGGATCAGGTAGTGCCAGATCTCGTCGATCTCCTGCTCCACCGGGAGGAAGAGGCCGCCGAGCCGCTCGGGGTGCCGGGAGATCAGGTAGAGGTAGCGCAGGCACTCGCGGACCTGGTGGGTGACGCGGGCGGTGTCCGGGGCTCCGGGCTTCGCGGCGAAGTGGCGCACCACCTCGGTGTGCAGGTCCGCTCCGAGCAGCTCCTCGCAGGTGGGGGCCCGGCGGGGCGCTTCGGCGGTGGCCGCCGCCCGGTCATCGGAGCCCTCGGTGGCGGTGGCGGTGGCCGTGGTGAGCCAGGCGTACTTCCCCGAGCGCCCGATGGGCACGTGGGCGCGGTGCTCCACCTCGCACGCACGGCCCGTGAGCTTCTCCACCGCCGCGGCCAGTTCGGTCGCCTCGCCCGGGGCGAGCGGTGCGCCGTCGAACGTCGTGCACCACAGCCGGCAGTGTCCCGCACCGGTCAGGCGCAGTTGGTGCAGGAACACCCGGGGGCAGACGGCGGCGACGCGGGCGTCGAGGTCGGCCTGGGCGACGGGTCCGTCGGGCGTGGCGAGCAGCTCCTTCTCGCGGCCGCAGAAGGAGACGATCCGCTCCGGGTCGTCGCTGCCGTCACGGGTGCGGACGCAGTCGCCGGAGCGGTAGCGGACCAGCGGCATGTAGGGGTTGCGGACGCTGGTGACGATCAGGCTGTGGATGCCGCTGCCGGGCTCCACCGGGATCAGCTCCACGCTCATGTCGTGCAGGTACGGGCGGTAGCCGCCGTCGGCGTCGCTGTAGAAGAGGTAGCCCAGCTCGGTGCTGCCGAACAGGTCGACCACCGGGCAGTCGAAGTGCTCCCGCAGATACGCGCGTACGTTCAGCGGCGTGTACTCGTACGCGTGCACGATGCCGGCGGGCCGGGGGAAGCGGTCCCACAGGTCCTCTTCGGTGACTTTGCGGACCAGATGGGCCAGGTGGTACCCGGAGCAGTCCAGGAGGTAGGCGCCCTGTGGGTGCGCGGCGGCGACCTCGCGGATCTCCGCCAGCATCCGCTCGACCTCCGCGCGGTCCCAGTCGGCGGGGTCCAGGCGGCGGTTGAGGTACAGCGTGCGGTCGTCGAGCCAGCGCTCCCCGGGAGTGGCACCGGGCTTGGCGGCGTTGACGCGGCTGACGTGCTCGGTGGCGAGGACAGTGGTCAACGAGATCCGGCGGGCGCCGGCGTGCCAGAGGGGCCCGAGGTCGGGGTGCTCGCTCCACAGCCGGTAGTAGGAGCGCAGCAGGAAGTACGGGGGCCGGATGAGCCGCATGCGGGCGTGGTTGGTCCCGGTGGACAGCACGTACTCGGCCTCGCCCGTCTCCAGGGCGCGCGACAGCTCCGGGGTCATCCAGTTGGCGGGGAAGTCCCGGGCGATCTCCGGCTTCTCGAGAATCGGGAAGTCTCCGCGCTCGACGGACGCGCGGTAGAGGGGGATGTCCCGGACCTGGTCCAGGACTTCGGCGCTCGGCACGGGGTTCAAGGCGGCTCCGGGGCGATCTGGCGGCGGCGGAAGGGGCGAGGGGGCGGGGCCGCCGCCGGGACGTGGACGGTCGCGGCGGCGGCCCCATGGGCGTTACCGGTTCAGGAGATGCAGCCGGTCTTGCCGGTGGCGCTGATGCACCCGCTCTTCGGCGCCGCGCTGATGCAGCCGTCCTTCGCGGACCGGGCGCCCGAGGCCGAGTTGGCGGCCACCCACTTCTGCCACACGGACTCTTCCGTCATCCGCTTGATGAGCTGCTCCATGGTGAACCTCCGTGAGAGATGGTTGAGTTGCTGTGTGCGGTGGTCGAGGCGGCCGACCGGAGTCGGCCGAAGGGGGGCCGGTCAGCCGTGTGCCCGGGCCTCGGCGCGCTCGGGTTCCTCGGCCGGTTCGGCGGCCGGGTCGGCGGACCCCTGCGGGAGCCTCATCCGTACGGCTTCCGTGCCGCTGTCGTTGTGCCGCAGCGCCCAGTTCTCCAGCGCGGTGCGGCAGGCGTGGTCGAGGTGGCGCACCACGGTCAGGTCGAGTTCGATGGGCCGGTCCTTGGGCAGGGCCTCCAGCGTCTCCAGGATGCGGGGCAGCCGCAGGAACGTGGCGTTCCCCGTGAGGGTCACGATCTGCCGGCCGCCGGGCAGTTCCCGTACGTCCACGTGTACATGGGAGGTCTCCCAGGCGGACTTGACGACGGCCAGGACGAGGCCGAGCACCACGCCCTCGAACATGTTGGTCACGACGATGGCGATCGCCGTGGTGGCGAGCACGAGGGCCTCGCCCCGATGGGCGCGGGCGAGCGGGACGATCTCCTTGAAGGGGATGAGCTTGCAGCCCGCGTGCACCAGCACACCCGCGAGCGCCGCCAGCGGGATGATGCCGAGCGCCGTGGGCAGCAGCACGGCGAACAGCAGCAGCCACGCGCCGTGCAGGATCCGCGAGAGCGGGGTGCGCGCCCCGGCCCGCACATTGGCGGAGCTGCGGACGATGACCGCGGTCATCGGCAGGGCCCCGAGCACGCCGCACACCGTGTTGCCGACGCCCTGGGCGACCAGCTCCTTGTCGTAGTGCGTGCGGGGGCCGTCGTGCATGCGGTCCACGGCCGCGGCGCTGAACAGCGACTCGGCGGAGGCGATCAGGGTGAACGCCAGGACGGTGCCGAGCACGGCCACGCCCCCGAGGCCGGCCAGATCGCCGAGGCCCGGCGGCTGCACGGCGTCGACCAGCCCCCGCACCGTCACGTTCGCCACGTCCAGGCCGAACCCGGCGACGACGGCGGTGGCCAGCGCGACGGCGGCCAGCGGCGCCGGCACCGTGCGAGCGGCCGCGGCGGGCAGCTTCGGCCAGAGCACGAGCATGGCGATGGTGCCGAGGCCGACGGCCGCGGCGGTCAGGGACGCGGTGTCGCTCAGGACGTCCGCGAGCAGCCCGGGCAGCCCGGCGAACTTGTCGATGCCGGAACGGGGTTGCTCCGCTCCCGCCATGGTGTAGAGCTGGCCGAGGATGAGCACGAGTCCGATGCCCGCCAGCATGCCCTGGACGACGGAGACGGATATCGCGCGGAACCACCGGCCGCACCGCAGCAGACCGAGGGCTATCTGGAGGGCGCCGGTGAGCAGCACGATCGCGCCGAGCATGCCGAGGCCGAACTCCTGCACCGCCTCGAAGACGAGCACGGTCAGACCGGCGGCGGGTCCGCTCACCTGGAGGGCGCTGCCCGGCAGGCAGCCGACGACGAGGCCGCCGACTATGCCGGTGACCAGGCCCAGTTCGGCGGGGACACCGGAGGCCACGGCCACGCCGACGCACAGCGGCAGGGCCACGAGGAAGACGACGAGGGAGGCGAGTACGTCCTGGCGCAGGACGCCGGGCTCACGCAGTGCGCGGAAGGGGGAGAGGAAGGAGGACATGAGGGTGGGGGGTCCTGTCGTGGGAGCGGGCCGGACGGAAGGCTGCGGCGGTCCTCACAGGGGACCGAACGCCGGGCGGCCGTCGGACGACGGACGGTGGGCACTGACGGTGCCGGTGTGCACTTCGTAGTACCAGGCGTGCAGGGCGAGGGAGCCGTCGGCGACGCGCTCACGGACGCAGGGGTACGCGCGCAGTCTCTCCAGCTGGGCGAGTACGTGGGTCTGCACGGCCTCGGCCACATCGGGCGAGGTGGGTATGAGGGAGCGCAGGGCGTCGTCCGGAGCGACGGAGTGCTCCAGCCAGTCACGCACGGCCGGCACGGCCGACAGGTCCTCGCCGCGCACCAGGGCACCCACCGCGCCGCAGTGCGAGTGTCCGCAGACGACGATGTCGCGGACGCCGAGCACCCGGACGGCGTACTCGATGGTGGCCGCCTCGCTCATGGGGTGGCCGGCGCGGTCGGGGTGAGGGGACGAGGGGTAGGGCGGCACGACGTTGCCCGCCGTGCGGAGTTCGAAGAGTTCGCCGGGGCGCGCTCCGGTGATCAGGGCCGGAACGACGCGCGAGTCGGAGCACGTGACGAAGAGTGCCTCGGGGGACTGGCCGGCACCGAGCGCCTCGAAGGCGGCGGTGTTGCGGGGGTCCGCGACGTGCGTCGCGGCGAACGAGCGGGCGTTGTCGATCAGTGACTTCACGGTGGCCTGCCTCCTGCGTCTCTCCGGCGGGCGCCGGGGACGCGGTGTGGTCGGGTCGATGACGAGGTGGGGGGGGAGGGGGCGGCGCCCGGCCGCTGTGGCGGCGGGCACCGGGTCGCCCGGTACGCAGCCTGGTCGGGCGGCGTGACCCCCACTTTGCCATCGCATTAACCTTCGATGACAGAGCAAATTCTTGCCAAAGAATGAGTAATAACCGTCGCTGACCTGCGGATTGGTCCAGACATGAACCGTTGGGCAAGGCTTCCGCGTGGCCGTCCGGCCGGCACGGTAGGCTTGACCGGCATTCCGGGGCCGACGGCGCCCCCGCGACGATCCATCACCCGCAGGAGAGAGCGTGCGCAAGTCGATGCCGGCCGGCTCCGCCGCCTGCCCGCCGTGAAGCTCCGCCCCTGAAACGCCCGGGCCCGGCGCCCGCAGCGCGCTCGCGCCCGCACATCCCGCGCACGGGCCCGCGTCCGCACGCGCGGGCCGATCCCTGAGCGGCGCGAATCCTCCCCGCCCGGCCCCCCTTGCGCGTCACCCACAGACTTCTCCCGCCGTCGGCGGGTCCCCTGCGGCAGGCCGCTCGGCCTTCCGCTTCCTTCCCGTTCCTCCCCGCACGCCCCTCGCCACGCCGGGCGTGCCCGAGCACGACAGGTTCCCGCCCCCGTGTCCTCTCCTGTCCCGTCCCCGTCCCCGTCCCTGTCTCCGTCCCCGGCCGCGCGTCTGCGCGGTCTGCGCCCCGACTGGCTCCGCGACCCCCGGGTCTGGCGCACGGAAGTCCTGGCCGGGCTCGTCGTCGCCCTCGCGCTGATCCCCGAGGCGATCTCCTTCTCGATCATCGCCGGGGTCGATCCCGCGATCGGCCTGTTCGCGTCCTTCACCATGGCCGTCACCATCTCGATCGTCGGCGGGCGACGCGCCATGATCTCCGCCGCGACCGGCGCCGTCGCCCTGGTCATCGCCCCGCTCAACCGCGAACACGGCCTCGGCCACCTCGTCGCCGCCGTCATCCTGGCCGGCGTCTTCCAGATCGTCCTGGGCGCGCTCGGCGTCGCCAGGCTGATGCGGTTCGTGCCCCGCAGCGTGATGGTGGGCTTCGTCAACTCCCTCGCCATCCTGATCTTCATGGCGCAGGTCCCCGAGATGCACGACGTGCCCTGGGCCGTCTATCCGCTGCTCGCCGGCGGCCTCGTCCTCATGGTGTTCCTCCCGAAGGTCACCCGGGCGATCCCGGCGCCGCTCGTGTCCATCGCCGCCCTCACCGCCGTCACGGTCGCGGCCGGCATCGCCGTGCCGACCGTGGGCGACAAGGGCGAGCTGCCCTCGTCGCTGCCCGTGCCGTCACTGCCCGACGTGCCGTTCACCATGGACACCCTGACGACCATCGCCCCGTACGCACTCGCCATGGCGCTGGTCGGCCTGATGGAGTCCCTGATGACCGCCAAGCTGGTCGACGACATCACGGACACCCACTCCTCCAAGACCCGCGAGTCGATCGGCCAGGGCATCGCCAACATCGTCACCGGCTTCCTCGGCGGCATGGGCGGCTGCGCCATGATCGGCCAGACGATGATCAACGTGAAGGTGTCCGGCGCCCGCACCCGCCTGTCCACCTTCCTCGCGGGCTCGTTCCTCATGGTGCTCTGCATCGTCTTCGGCCCGCTCGTCTCCGACATCCCCATGGCCGCCCTGGTCGCCGTCATGGTCATGGTCTGCTTCGCGACCTTCGACTGGCACTCCATCGCCCCGAGGACGCTCAGGCGCATGCCGGCCGGGGAGATCGCGGTCATGGTCATCACCGTCACGTGCGTCGTCGGCACCCACAACCTCGCCGTCGGCGTCGTCGTCGGCTCCGTCACCGCCATGGTCATCTTCGCCCGGCGCGTCGCCCATCTCGCCCACGTCACCCCGGTCACCGCCCCGGACGGGGCCAGTGTCGTCTACACCGTCACCGGCGAACTGTTCTTCGCCTCCTCCAACGACCTCGTCGGCCAGTTCCACTACGGCACGGACCCCGACGTGGTCGTCATCGACCTCAGCGCCGCCCACGTCTGGGACGCCTCGTCCGTCGCCGCCCTCGACGCGATCGAGACGAAGTACCGCCAACGCGGCAAGAGCGTCGAGATCATCGGCCTGAACCAGCCGAGCGCCCACCTCCACGAGAAGCTCAGCGGCGAACTCACCGGCCACTGAGCTGCGCCCCTGCCTCCCTGACCGCGCGGTTTCACGGCCGCGCGCCCGGGCACCCGGAGTTTCCCCCGGCCAGGTGGCCGCCCTCGGCGGCCCACACGCGGCCCGCCACGCCCAAGTGGTGGGAGCCGCCCCTGGAGCGGAGGGTGTGAAGGGACGACCAGGAAGGCGCAGCTGATGAACGACACCCCCGGCGCACAGGGCGGACAGGACCCGACCACCCGCCACCCCCGGCCCGACTTCCCCCAGCAGGACCAGGAGCCGCCCGGCTGGACCGGGCCCATGGACCCGCCGCCCGACCACGGCGAGGAGTCGTACCGGGGCAGCGGCCTGCTGAAGGACCGCAAGGTGCTGCTGACCGGCGGCGACTCCGGCATCGGCCGCGCGGTGGCCCTGGCCTACGCACGCGAGGGCGCGGACGTCCTCTTCACCCATCTGCCGTCGGAGGCGGGCGACGCCCGGGAGACGGCGCGCCTGGTGGAGGACGCCGGACGGCAGGCGTTCGCCGTGCCGTGCGACATCCGCGAGGAGGAGCAGTGCCGCAGGCTCGTGGAGCGGGCGGTGACGGAGTTCGGCCGCATCGACATCCTCGTCAACAACGCCGCCTACCAGATGTCCCAGCCCGAAGGCATCGGTGACATCACGACCGAACAGTTCGACCAGGTCGTACGGACGAACCTGTACGGCATGTTCTGGCTCTGCAAGATGGCCGTGCCGCACATCCCCTCGGGCGGCTCGATCATCAACACCACGTCCGTGCAGGCGTACAAGCCGAGCCCGCACCTGCTGGACTACGCCATGACCAAGGGCGCCATCGTCACCTTCACCCAGGGGCTCGCCCAGATGCTGGTCGACGACGGCATCCGCGTCAACGCGGTCGCGCCGGGCCCGGTGTGGACGCCGCTGATCCCCGCGACGCTGCCCGACACCAAGGAGTTCGGCAAGCAGGCGCCCCTGGGGCGGCCCGCGCAGCCCGCCGAGATGGCGCCCGCCTACGTCTTCCTCGCCTCCGACCACGCGAGCTTCATCACCGCCGAGGTCATGAACGCCACCGGCGGCACGCCGCTGCCGTGACCGGCACAGCGCGGCCGACGGCGCCCGCAGCCAACGACGTAAGGAGGCCACCGCCATTCGGTGGAATGCACTGACCTGGGAAATCGCGGCCCTGCGGCAGTCCGTCCGCAGGGCTGTGACGACCCCGGGACCGGAACGCGACACGACCGTGCAGTCGCTGAAGGCGGCCGGCGCCGGAGTGCTCGCCTGGGCGCTGGCCGGCTGGTGGTGGAGCGCGCCGATGGCGCTCCTCGCGCCCTGGACGGCCCTCTTCCTCGTGCAGAGCACCGTCTACCGCTCCCTGCGGTCGGCGATGCAGCAGTTCGCGGTCGTCGTGGTGGGCACCCTGCTGGCGGCCGGAGCGGCGGTCCTGACCGGCAACAACTCTCTCGCCGCCATGGCCATCGTCCTGCCCGTCACCGTCCTGCTGAGCACCTACGCCCGCTTCGGCACCCAGGGGATGTACGCGCCGACCGCGGCGCTGTTCGTCCTCGCCTACGGGACGTACTCGGCCTTCGACATCCTGCACCGCCTCTTCGAGACACTGCTCGGCGCCCTCATCGGCATCGCCGTGAACGCGCTGATCCTGCCCCCGGTCCACGGCCGCGACGTGCGGCACCTGCGCGACCGGCTGCCCAAGGAGAGCGCCGAGCTGCTGCACGCCGTCGCGGACGGCATCGAGGAGGACCCCTTCGACCCGAAGAAGGCCGAGGGGTGGTACGACCGGGCGCAGCGGCTGACCGACCTCGTGACGGACCTGCGCACCGCCCGCCGCTGGACCGACGAGAGCTACCGCTTCAACCCCGGCCGCAAGCTGCGCCGCTCCGTGCCCACCCCGCCCTCGCCGGACTGGGACTTCACCTGGGACCGCATCACGGAGCACATCAGGACGACGGTGCGCACCCTCGCCGAGACGGGCGAGGACCGGCCCTCCCTCGCCGACCTGCCGAAGGAGGCGCCGGGCATCCTGGCCGAGCTGCTGCGGGCGGCCGGTGACCTCTGCGCCCTCGACGAGAGCGGCGCCGCACCCACCGGGCCGCGAGACGCCTCCGAGACGGCCCGCGAACGCCACAGCGCCCTGCGCAGGGCGAAGGAGGCGCACGAGCGGCTGACCGGCCTGCTCAAGGACCCCGACACCGGGACGACCCCGGCCCTCGGCGGCCTGGCCGCCGACACGCAACGGCTGCTGAGCGATCTGACGCCCGTCGCGGGCAGCCCGCAGGAGCGGTAGCCCTCGTGTGGCGTGGCACACGAGATTGCTGTGGGCTGGTGAACAAGGAATGTCCGGGTACCCGCCCCCCGCCGGCCTGGACCGGCCGGCACAGACGAGGAGGCTGACGTGGCCGTACGCCACCAGTTGGTCAAGAGCCCGCCCGCCAAGGTGTGGGAGGTGCTGGAGGACCCGCACCGGTACGCCGACTGGGTGGTCGGCACGCATGACTCGCGCCCGCTCGACACGAAGTGGCCCGCGGTCGGCTCGCGCCTGGAGTACACCGTCCAGGTCGGTCCCTGGAAACTCGCCGGCCACACCGTGGTGCGCCACCTGGCCAAACCGGACCGGCTGGAGCTGGAGGCGTACAGCGGCGCGCTCGGCACGGCCCGCATCGCCATCGAGGTGCGCTCCTGGGGCGCCCACACGCTGGTGATCGTCGACGAGCACCCGCTCCAGGGCCCGGGCGGCGCGCTGCACAACGCCGCGATCGACGCCCTCGTCCAGTTGCGGCACCGCAGCATGCTGAGCCGCCTGGCGGAGGTCGTCGAAGAGGGCTCCCGCCCGCACGGCGCCCGGCCGCGGACCGCCGAGGCCTGAGCCGCCTGCCCGGCGGGGCACCCGGAGACAGCGACAAAAAGGGGAGTGGACATGCCGGACGCAGTGGTCATCGGCGCGGGACCCAACGGGCTCGTGGCGGCGAACGTCCTGGCCGACGCGGGCTGGAGCGTCATCGTCCTGGAGGCCCAGGACGAGCCCGGAGGCGCCGTGCGCAGCGACCGCGGCGTGCACCCGGACTACATCAGCGACACGTTCAGCGCCTTCTATCCGCTGGCGGCCGCCTCGCCGGTGCTGGCCGCGCTGGACCTGGAACGCGACGGCCTGCGCTGGTCGCACGCCGAGCACGTGCTCGCCCATCCGCTGGCGGACGGGCACTGTGCGGTGCTGAGCCGCGACCGCGCCCTGACCCGTGACTCGTTGGAGACGTTCGCCCCGGGCGACGGCCAGGGCTGGGAGCGCCTGTACGACCTGTGGGAGCGCCTGCGGGAACCGCTGGTGGACGCCCTGTTCACGCCGTTCCCGCCGGTGCGCTCCGCGCTCAGCCTCGCCGCGCGGGTCAGGGCGGGCGGCGGCCTGCGGTCGGCCCGCTCCCTGGTCCTGCCGGTGCGGCGCCTGGGCGAGGAGGAGTTCGAGGGCGAGGGCGGCCGACTGCTCCTGGCGGGCAACGCCCTGCACGCCGACCTCGCGCCCGAGGCGGCCGGCAGCGGCGGCTTCGGCTGGATCATGTCGATGCTGGGCCAGAGCTACGGCTTCCCCGTGCCGGTGGGTGGCGCGGGCGCGCTGACGGCCGCCCTCGTACGGCGCCTGGAGGGCCGCGGAGGCAGCGTGCGCTGCGGGGAACGCGTGAGCGAGGTGGTGGTGCGCGGCGGCCGTGCGGTCGGGGTGCGCACCGCGTCGGGGGAGGGGGTCGTGGCACGCAAGGCGGTCCTTGCCGACGTGGCGGCCCCCCACCTGTACGGAGGTCTGGTCGACGCCGCGCATCTGCCGCAGCGCGTGATGGACGACGTGCGCCGCTTCCAGTGGGACTTCGCCACGTTCAAGGTGGACTGGGCCCTGGCCCGGCCCATTCCCTGGGAGGCGCAGGCCGCACGCGGGGCGGGGACGGTGCATGTGGCCGACGGCGTGGACGAGCTGACGCGGTTCGCCGCCCAGATCGCGCGGAGTCTCGTACCGGACAGGCCGTTCGCCCTGGTCGGCCAGATGACCACGGCCGACCCCACGCGTTCGCCGGCCGGCACCGAGTCGGCCTGGGCCTACACCCACGTACCGCAGCGGATCAAGGGCGACGCCGGGGACGACGCGCTGACGGGCCGGTGGGACGAGCGGGAGAGCGAGGCGATGGCGGACCGCGTGGAGGCGCAGATCGAGCGGCTCGCGCCCGGCTTCCGCGAGCAGATCATCGCCCGGCGCGTGCTGGCACCGCCCACGCTGGAGGCGCTGAACGCCAACCTGCACGGCGGGGCGATCAACTCCGGCACGACCAGTCTGCACCAGCAGCTCGTGTTCCGGCCGGTGCCCGGGGCGGGCCGCCCCGAGACACCGGTGCCGGGCCTGTATCTCGCCTCCGCCTCCGCGCATCCCGGCGGTGGGGTGCACGGCGCGCCGGGCGCCAACGCCGCCCGGGCCGCCCTGCGGGCGCGCTTCGGCGCGGGCGTCTTCTTCACCGCGCAGCGCGCACTCGGCCGCCGGAGCAGGACCGGACGCAAGACGGGCCGGGCCTGAGCCCTGCCGTCACCTTCCCGGCGGCGTCCGGGTCAGGCCGACGGCGGGCCGGGCTCCTTGCCGACGACCCGGAACTGCGCGCCGTCGGGGTCCCGCAGCGTCGCCGAGGGCGGCCGCGCGGACAGGTCCTGGGTGACCACGTGCCCGCCGGCCTCCGCCGTGGCGCGGACGCACGCCTCCACGTCGTCGACGGTGAAGTGGACCTGCCAGTGCGGGCGCACCGCCGGATCCGCGTCCGCCTCGACCGCGCCCGAACTGAGCCGGGCGGCGGGGCGGCCCGCGCTGTAGACCACCACCTCTTCCTGCTGGTAGCGCACCTCGCAGCACTCGGGGCGCCCGCACGCCCAGTCCAGGACCTCGCCGTAGAAGATGGCGGCGTCGAAGGCGTCACGGGTGCTCAGCCGCAGCCAGGCGGGCGCCGAGTGCAGCTCGCTGCGCCAACTGGTGAGGATCTCGCCCTCCCAGATCCCGAAGACGGCACCGTCGCGGTCGGAGAGCAGGGCCGCGCGCCCGTTGGGGAAGGGGATCGGCCCCACCGCCGTCGTGCCCCCGCGCTCCCGGACGCGGCTCACCGTCTCGTCCGCGCTCAGGACCGCGAAGTAGGGCGTCCAGGCCACCGCGATCTGGAAGGAGGAGGCGATGGCGCCGACGCCGGCGACGGGGGCGCCGTGGGCCGTGGCGACGGAGAACTGCTCGCCGAGCTTGGCCGGGCGGAACTGCCAGCCCATCACCGCGCCGTAGAAACTCTGTGCGGTGGTGAGGTCGCGTGCCGTCAGGCTGACCCAGCAGGGAGCGCCGACCGCTGACTCACTCAGCGCCGAACCGGTCCTGGCGCCCCGGGCGGCCACGCCCGAGGTCGTCGTGCCGTACGGGCCCGGAGGCATCGTGTTGTCGTGGTGCATGTGCAACCCGTCCTGGAAATCGAGGCGCCCTGAAAATCCAGTCTGGCACCTGTGCTTTCGGGTTCGGCGGGAGGCTCGGCGCCCTGCCGCCCTTCAGTGTGGGCAAGAGGGCGCGCGGCGCGCCACTCGGCGTGCGCCTCACCCGGCGGAACCCGCCGCCCCGGGGGCGCGGCCCCTGGCCGGGGACGGCCGGGAGAGCAGGAGCAGGCTGTGCGCGACCAGCGTGACCTCGCCGCCCGCCTTGTGCTCGGCCTCGTCCGACCGGCCCAGCGGGTCGGTGGTGTCGATCCGCGTCGCCCAGCGTTCCCCGTACGCGGGGCCGGGCAGACGGAAGACGACCGGCTCGCGGTGGCTGTTCAGCAGGAGCAGGAAGGAGTCGTCCACGACGGGCCTGCCGCGGGAGTCCGGCTCGGCGATCGCGTCCCCGTTGAGGAAGGCGCAGACGGCGTGGGCGTCGGCGCGCCGCCAGTCGTCCTCCGTCATCTCGCGGGCGTCGGGCCGCAGCCACACGAGGTCCGCCAGCGGCTGCCCCTCGTGCGTCGCGGTGTCGCCGCGGAAGAACCTGCGCCGGCGAAGCACGGGGTGCGCGGCGCGCAGCGCGATGGCCCGCCGGGTGAAGTCGATCAGCTCGCGCTGGTCGTCGCCGAGGTCCCAGTCGATCCAGGAGATCTCGTTGTCCTGGCAGTAGGCGTTGTTGTTGCCTCCCTGGGTGCGGCCCAGCTCGTCGCCGTGGGCGAGCATCGGGATGCCCTGCGACAGCATGAGCGTGGCGAGGAAGTTGCGCTGCTGGCGCGCGCGGAGCTCCAGGATCGCCTCGTCGGCGGTGGGGCCCTCGGCCCCGCAGTTCCAGGAGCGGTTCGTGCTCTCGCCGTCGCGGTTGTCCTCGCCGTTGGCCTCGTTGTGCTTGTCGTTGTACGAGACCAGGTCGCGCAGCGTGAAACCGTCGTGCGCGGTGACGAAGTTGACGCTGGCCCGGGGCCGGCGCCGCTCGCGCTGGTAGATGTCGGAGGAACCGGTCAGCCGGGAGGCGAACTCGGCGAGGGAGTTCTCCTCACCGCGCCAGAAATCCCGCACCGAGTCGCGGTACTTGCCGTTCCACTCCGACCACAGCGGGGGGAAGTTGCCGACCTGGTAGCCGCCCTCGCCGACGTCCCACGGCTCGGCGATGAGCTTGACGCGGCCGACCACGGGGTCCTGTTGTACGAGGTCGAAGAACGCCGACAGCCGGTCCACGTCGTAGAACTGGCGCGCCAGCGTGGCCGCCAGGTCGAAGCGGAAGCCGTCGACGTGCATCTCGGTGACCCAGTACCGCAGCGAGTCCATGATCAGTTGCAGGACGTTGGGGTGGCGCATCAGCAGGCTGTTGCCGGTGCCCGTGGTGTCGAAGTAGTGCGCCGGATCGTCCTGGGCCAGCCGGTAGTACGAGGCGTTGTCGATGCCGCGGAAGGCGAGCGTGGGGCCGTTCTCGTTGCCCTCCGCCGTGTGGTTGTAGACCACGTCCAGGATCACTTCGAGGCCCGCCGCGTGCAGCTTCTTGACCATCGACTTGAACTCGCCGACCTGCCCGCCCCGCGAACCGCGCGCCGCGTAGGCGTTGTGCGGGGCGAAGAAACCGATGGAGGTGTACCCCCAGTAGTTGGACAGGCCGCGGTCCAGCAGGAAGCCGTCCTGCACGTACTGGTGCACCGGCATCAGCTCGACGGCCGTCACCCCGAGCGAGAGGAGGTGGTCGATGACCGCCTCCGTCGCGAGGCCCGCGTAGGTGCCCCGCAGCTCCGCCGGGACCCCCGGGTGGGTGCGGGTCAGGCCGCGCACATGCGTCTCGTAGATCACGGTCTCGGCGTAGGGCCGCCGCAGCGGCCGGTCGCCCTCCCAGGGGAAGGACGGGTCGGTCACCACCGAGAGCAGGGTGTGGGCGGCGCTGTCGGCGGGGTCGGGCCCCCGCGCCGCCCGCTCGTACAGCGAGGGGTGGTTGTCCACCTGCCCCTCCATCGCCTTGGCGTAGGGGTCCAGGAGCAGCTTCGCCGGATTGCACCGGTGGCCCGTGGCGGGTTCCCAGGGGCCGTGCACCCGGTAGCCGTAGCGCCGGCCGGGGCCGACGCCGGGCAGGTAGCAGTGCCAGACGGAACCGTCGACCTCGGTCAGGGGGACGTCGTGGTGCGTGCCGTCCTCGTTGATGAGGACGAGGTCGACGCGGTCGGCGATCTCGCTGAACAGGGCGAAGTTCGTTCCTTCGCCGTCATAGGTGGCGCCCAGGGGAAAGGGTCGCCCGGTCCAGGTGCGCACGCTGCTGCCTCCATACGGATGAGCGCGGTCTCGGTCTGTCCTCGGCGTGCCCGGGAGTGTCGGGGGGACCGACGGGCCGCGGCGTCCCGGCGTGGTCGCCGCGGCTCGTGGCGCGCTGCCGTGCGCGTACGCGGGCTCACACGGTGGAGGCCGCCCGCCGCTCGGGAGAGGACGTGGTGGATCGCTCCCCCATCCTCGGCCATGTTCCGTCGGAGCGCTGGTCGTGGGCGGCCGGTGCGGCGCCGACGACCACCGGTTCCTCCTCGGGCGGTGCGGCGCTCGCGGCCAGGGGCACCCCGCGCGGCAGCGGGCGCGCCACCCGCAGCCCGGGTGCGGGCGGTGTCGGGGCCAGCGGGGCCCGTTCGGGGGAGCGTGCGCGGTGCGAGAACCAGATGATCTTGCCGTTGGTCGCCGGGTAGTTGCCCCAGCCGTCGCTGAGCGCGGCGATCTGCGCCAGGCAGCCCTGCGGCCCGTAGTGCGGGTCGGGCAGGTCGGGTTCGCTGTCCGACACGGCGGTGATGAGGTGCTGTCCGTTCCACCACATCTCCACCACGGCGTTCTTGTCCGTCGCGTGTTCCTCGACCGCCCGGAGCAGCACTCCGGCGCAGTGGCACACGCGTTCGGCGAGAATCCCCAGGCCCCAGTGCCGGAGATGCGCGGCCAGGATGCGCCTGACCTGATCGATCCTCTCCGGGCTGATGTCCACCTCTAGGTGGTAGTAACAGGGGATTGCTTTCTTCATCGCGCTTGGCTCCTCTCAGCGAAGCCCCGGTCTTCCCGGCCCTGTGGGGCCGAGCCCCGAGCACGAAGCGTGAGCACTGATCGCTTCTGAGTAGTCTCAGGGTGAGAGTGCTGCTCCATTCGCGCAACACGAGCAGGTCAGCCCGGTGGTTGAAGATCCAACAGGACGCTGCGTGGTCACGCGTGCACCATGGGGTGATGCTGCTGCCCACGAAAGCTGAGGTCGCGCGGCATCTGGACCAATACCGGGCGTGGGAGCGCTTGTTGCTCGCGGACCCGGCGGACCGCGCCGTGCGGATGCACTTCGAGAACACCGCGTACACGCTGTGCGTACTGATGGGTGAGTGCACGGCACGGATCGCCGCCGACGCGGCGGAGAGCTACCTGGGCCTGCGGCCGACGCGCGCACGGCGGCCGGCGCCCGGCGTCAAGGCGCCGGCGCTGACGGGCGCTCGACTGCGCCCCGTGCGCCGGAACATGGCAGAGGAGAGAGCGATGACCGAGGCTCCGAAGGCGGGCCAGGCCCCAGCGGCGAGCGCTTCGGCGCGCCCGGCTTCGGCGCGCCCCTGGTCCTCGCGGCCTTCCGCCGCGCCGCCTTCTCCCGCGCCGACATCCCCCGCCCCCGCGCCGGCTTCTCCTGCGCCGGCTTCTGCCGCACCGGCGTCCCCTTCCCGGGTGTCCACCGCGCAGGCGTCCTCCGCAGGGCCTTCTCCCGCGCCGGCATCTCCCTCCCGGATGACCACCGCGCAGGCACCCTCCGCAGGGGCGTCTCCCGCGCCGGGGTCCCCCTCCCGGGTGTCCACCGCGCCGGCGTCCTCCGAAGGGGCGTCTCCCGCGTCGGCGTCCCCCTCCCGGACCTCTCCCGCGCCGGCTGCTTCGGCGCGGCGGGGGCCGGAGTTCCCTACCGTGCCCATCGTGGACGTCGGCCCCGCGCTGGATTGCGGCCGGCGCCCCGTCAAGGCGGTCCCCGGCGAGACCTTCCAGGTCACGGCCACGCTCTTCGGCGAGGGGCACGAGGCGGTCGGCGCCAATGTCGTCCTGCTCGGCCCGGACGGCCGCACCGGCCCCTGGACCCCCATGCGGGAGCTGGCGCCCGGCACCGACCGGTGGGGCGCGGAGGTGACGCCGGACGCCGAGGGGCGCTGGACGTACGCCGTGGAGGCCTGGACGGATCCGGTGACCGGGTGGCGCCGCGCCGCCGAGATCAAGATCCCCGCCGGCATCGACACCGGGGTGACGCTGGAAGAAGGCGCGCTTCTGTACGAGTGCGCGGCGGACGGCGCACCGGACGGCACGGCACGCCGGACGCTGCGGGCCGCCGCCCAGGCGCTCCGCGACGAACTGCGTCCGCCCGAGGCCCGTCTCGCGGCGGCGCTCACCCCGGAGGCGGACGCGGTCCTCGCCCGCCATCCGCTGCGGGAACGGGTCACCCGTTCGGCCGACTTGCCCCTGGTCGTGGAGCGGCGGCGGGCGTTGTTCGGTTCCTGGTACGAGTTCTTCCCGCGTTCGGAGGGTGCCGTGGTGCGGGAGGGCGCGCCGCCGGTGTCGGGGACGTTCCGCACGGCGGCCGAGCGGCTGCCGGCGATCGCGGACATGGGTTTCGACGTGGTGTACCTGCCGCCGATCCACCCGATCGGCAGCACCTTCCGCAAGGGCCCGAACAACTCCCTCTCCCCCGGCCCCCACGACGTGGGCGTGCCCTGGGCGATCGGCTCGCCCGAGGGCGGCCACGACGCGGTCCACCCCGACCTCGGGACACTGGAGGACTTCGACGCGTTCGTGCGGCGCGCGGGCGAGCTGGGTCTGGAGGTCGCGCTGGACTTCGCGTTTCAGTGCTCGCCGGACCACCCGTGGGTGGACAAGCACCCGGAGTGGTTCCGGCAGCGGGCGGACGGTTCCATCGCGTACGCGGAGAACCCGCCGAAGAAGTACCAGGACATCTATCCGCTCGCCTTCGACCGCGACCTGCCGGGGCTGGTGGCGGAGACGGAGCGGCTGCTGCGGTTCTGGATGGGGCACGGGGTGCGGATCTTCCGCGTCGACAACCCCCACACCAAGCCGGTGGTGTTCTGGGAGGAGGTCATCGCCCGGATCAACGGCACCGACCCCGACGTCATCTTCCTCGCCGAGGCCTTCACCCGCCCGGCGGTCATGCGGGCCCTGGCCCGCGCCGGCTTCCAGCAGTCGTACACGTACTTCACCTGGCGCAACACCAAACGGGAGATCGTCGACTGCCTGACCGACCTCTCCGTGGAGACGGCCGCCTATCTGCGTCCGAACCTCTTCGTGAACACCCCGGACATCCTGCACGCCTACCTCCAGGAGGGCGGGCGTCCGGCCTTCGAGGTGCGGGCCGTGCTCGCCGCCACCCTCTCCCCGACCTGGGGCCTCTACAGCGGCTTCGAGCTGTGCGAGAACACCGCGGCGGCGCCGGGCAGCGAGGAGTACCTGGACTCGGAGAAGTACCAACTCCGGCCGCGCGACTGGGCGGCGGCCGAGCGGGAGGGCCGCACCATCGCCCCCCTCATCACCACGCTCAACGGAATCCGGCGACGCCACCGGGCCCTGCACCTGCTCAGGAACCTCCACTTCCACCGGTCCGACAACGACGCGCTCATCGTCTACAGCAAGCGCGACGACGAGGACCTGGTCGTGGTGGTCGCCAACCTCGACCCCCACCACACCCAGGAGGGCACCGTCTTCCTGGACCTGGGGCGGCTGGGCCTGGATCGGCACGCGCCCGTGCCGGTGCGCGACGAACTGAGCGGTGAGACCTACCAGTGGGGCGGCGCCAACTACGTGCGTCTCGGCCCCGGCGGCGCCCACGTCCTGGTGCGGCCGCAGACGGGGGAGAACGGAGGGTCATCGTGATCGTCAATGAGCCCGTCCAGGACACCTTCGAGGACACGCCCGCCGAGGAGCGTCATCCCGACTGGTTCAAGAGGGCGGTGTTCTACGAGGTCCTGGTCCGCTCCTTCCAGGACAGCGACGGCGACGGCATCGGCGACCTGAAAGGCATCACCGCCAAGCTCGACTACCTGCAATGGCTGGGCGTCGACTGCCTGTGGCTGCCCCCCTTCTTCAAATCGCCCCTGCGCGACGGCGGTTACGACGTCTCGGACTACACGGCGGTGCTGCCCGAGTTCGGGGACCTGGCCGACTTCGTGGAATTCGTCGACTCCGCCCACCAGCGCGGCATGCGCGTCATCATCGACTTCGTCATGAACCACACCAGCGACCAGCACCCGTGGTTCCAGGCCTCACGCACCGACCCCGAGGG
>NZ_JBEXWC010000024.1:0-119422 GCF_040629635.1 Streptomyces sp. NPDC005898
CAAGGACGAGCCGACCGAGGTCAACGACCGCGCCGACGCCGTAACCCTGTTCTGACCAGCAGTTTTTTATTTGCCCCTTTAGGCGCACTGTTCCATGTGAACGCGTGGGGCCTCCCGCACGCCACCCTCATGACCGGCGTCAACATGCTGATGCCGGACCGCTTCCTGCAGCCCGCACCGCTCGCCGAGATGATCGAGACGGTGCGGCCCACCCACGCCGCCGCCGTCCCCACCATCTGGCAGGGGCTGCTCGCCGAGCTGACCGCGAAGCCGCGCGACGTCAGCTCCCTCACGCAGGTCACCATCGGCGGCGCGGCCTGTCCGCCGTCCCTGATGAAGGCGTTCGACGCCCTCGGCATGCGCGTGTGCCACGCCTGGGGCATGACGGAGACGTCCCCGCTCGGCACGATCGCCCGGCCGCCGGCGCACGCGGTCGGCACCGACGAGGAGTTCGGCTACCGGCTGACGCAGGGCCGCTTCCCCGCCTCCGTCGAGGCCCGCCTGGTCGGCCCCGGGGGCGAACACCTGCCCTGGGACGGCGAGTCGGCCGGTGAACTGGAGGTGCGCGGTCCGTGGATCGCGGGCGCCTACTACGGCGGGGTGGGCGGCGAGAGCCACCGGCCCGCGGACAAGTTCAGCGAGGACGGCTGGCTGAAGACCGGTGACGTCGGCGTGATCAGCTCCGACGGCTTCCTGACCCTCACCGACCGGGCGAAGGACGTCATCAAGTCGGGCGGCGAGTGGATCTCCTCGGTCGAGCTGGAGAACGCGCTGATGGCCCACCCCGACGTCGCCGAGGCCGCGGTGGTGGCCGTGCCCGACGAGAAGTGGGGCGAACGCCCGCTCGCCACCGTCGTCTTGAAGGAGGGCGCCACCGCCGACTACGCGGGCCTGCGCGCCTTCCTCGCGGACAGCGTCGCCAAATGGCAGCTCCCCGAGCGCTGGGCGGTCATCCCCGCCGTCCCGAAGACCAGCGTCGGCAAGTTCGACAAGAAGGTCCTGCGCAGGCAGTACGCCGCCGGGGAACTGGACGTCACACGGCTCTGACGCCCCGGGTCCCGCGCGCCAGGGGCCCCGGGGCGCGCCACCGACCGACGTGCGTCGCCTGCGCGGCGTACGTCAGTTGGTGCCGATCTTCGCCAGCAGGTCCACGATGCGGCTCTGCACCTCGGTGCTCGTGGAGCGCTCCGCGAGGAAGAGCACCGTCTCGCCGGCCGCGAGGCGCGGCAGCTCCGTCTTGTCGACGGCGGCGGTGTAGACGACGAGCGGAGTGCGGTTCAGCTGCCCGTTCGCGCGCAGCCAGTCGATGATCCCGGCCCTGCGGCGGCGCACCTGGAGCAGGTCCATCACCACGAGGTTGGGACGCATCCGCGCCGCGAGCGCCACGGCGTCCGCGTCGCTCGCGGCCCGCCCGACCTGCATGCCCCGCCGCTCCAGCGTGGCGGTCAGGGCCAGCGCGATCTCCTCGTGCTCCTCGATGAGCAGGACCCGCGGCGGGTGCTGCTCGCTGTCGCGCGGCGCGAGGGCCTTCAGGAGTACGGCGGGGTCGGCGCCGTACGCCGCCTCGCGCGTCGCCTGTCCGAGTCCCGCCGTGACCAGCACGGGCACCTCGGCGGCCACCGCGGCCTGGCGCAGCGACTGCAACGCCGTGCGCGTGATCGGCCCGGTCAGCGGATCGACGAACAGCGCGGCGGGGAACGCCGCGATCTGGGCGTCGACCTCCTCGCGCGAGTGGACGATCACCGGACGGTATCCGCGGTCGCTGAGCGCCTGCTGCGTGGTGACGTCGGGCGCGGGCCACACCAGGAGGCGGCGCGGGTTGTCCAGCGGCTCGGGCGGCAGTTCGTCGTCCATCGGCCGGGGCTGGGGCCGGTTCGCGACCTCGACCGCGCCGCCGGGGCCGTCCAGCGGCTCCGGACCCTCGTCCGCGTTCCGGTCCGGAGCGCCTATCGCGTACGAGCGTCCGGCGCCCTCCGTCGGCGGGGCGAGCCGGGACTGGGGGTGCCCGGGGGGCGGGGTGTGCGGCTGCGGGTGCGGCCGGGCAGCGTTCTCGGGGCGGTCCTCGCCCGCCGGCTCCGGGGGCGTGGCCAGCCGGCGCCGACGCCCGGAGCCGCCGAGGGTCTGCGACTGCGACGGGGCGGCGGGGCCTTCTTGGGCGGCCAGGGGGCCCGGCGCCTGCGGCATGGCACCTGCGGCGGCCTGATCCGGCTGCGGCGGCTGGGGGTTGCCCGTCGGACGGCCCTGCTGCTGCTCGGGGAGCTGCCGGCCGAACGGCACGCCCTGTCCGAGCGTCCGCACGCTGAAGGCACGCCCCTGCGTCGAGTTGGGGTCGCCGGGTGCGGCCTCGGCGGGCAGCGGCTGGGCCGCCCTCGGCTGCGCGCCGTGCTCGGGCGGCAGCGCGGTGTCCGTGGGGGGTGTCCCAGCGCCCTGGGCGGGGGTGCCGGGGGAGGGCGCGTTGCCCTGCGCGGGCACGCCGGTGGGCGGCGTCGTGCCGTCGGGCCAGGGCTGCGGCGCGGGCAGCGGCCCCGACTCGGCGGCCCGGCGACCGCGCTGGGCGCCGGGGGCGGCGGGGGTGCCGTGGGCGGGCGTGCCGGGGGTGCCCGGAGCGGGGCGGGGCGGGGCGGCCGGGGCCTGCGGTGCCTGCGGGGTCTGTGGTGTTTGGGGTGTCTGTGGTGTTTGGGGTGTCTGGGGTGTTTGCGGGGCCGCCGCGCCGGTGGGGGCCGCGAGGCCCTCCGCAGTCGGCGGCTGCGGGGCGACCGGCCGGCGGGAGCGGCGGCCCGCCGGGGCCTGGAGGGGGTGCGGCTGCGCCGGGGTCTGGTCCTCGCCCGCGCCGACGGGCGCCGCACCGGGCGTGGCGCCGGGCGCGACGGGTGCCTGCGGGGCCGTGCCGTGAGCGGGAGTGCCGTGCGCGAAAGTGCCCTGCGCGGGAGTGCCTTGCGGAACCCGGCCGTGCTGGGCTGCTCCGTGCGGGGCCGCTACGTGCGGAGCCGCACCTCGCGCGTCCGTGCCGTGCGCGGGAGTGCTGTGCGGAAGGGGGCCCTGCGGAACGGGGCCGCCGTGCGGGGCAGGGCTCTGCGGTACGGGGCCGCCGTGCGGGGCAGAACCCTGCGGAACGGGGCCGCCATGAGGTGCCGGACCCTGCGGAGCCGTGCCGCCGTGCTGCCCGGTGCCCGGGACACCCGGAGGAGCCGGAGCAGCCGGGTGCGTCGGTCCCACGGCGCCGCCCGCATCGACGTGGCCCTGAGGCGCGCCCTGGGCCCCGGACGCCTGGCGCGCGGGAGCCTGATTCACCACGGCGTGGCCGACGCCACCGCGCCCCTGAGACTGCCCCGGAACCTGCCCCTGGCCCGGAACGGGGACCCGCCCTGGGCCCTGACCCTGTCCCGGAACGGGAACCTGCCCCTGCCCCGGAACGGGAACCTGCCCCTGTCCCGGAACGGGAACCTGACCCTGCCCCTGACCCGGAACCGAAACCTGTCCCGGAACCGGGGCCGGAACCTGCCCCTCGCCCAGACCCGTGCCCGGGCGGAGCCCGATGAGGTCCTGGTCCACCACACCCTGGGCCGCGGCGACCGCGCCCTGGTTCAGCACGGCGTGGCCCAACGGGCTCACCGCCTCGTGAGCGGCGCGCACCTGCGCGGCATGCTCCTGCACGGCGTGTGCCTGAACGGCATGCTCCTGCACGGCGTGCACCTGCGCGGCATGCTCCTGGGCGGCACTCTCCGCGCCGGAGGGGACGCGATCGGCCGCGGCCGGAGGCAGCGCGAAGACACGCCCGCTGGTCGTCTCCTCGGCGGCGGCCCGCTCCTTGGCGGCGGCCAGCGCGCGACGAGCCCGCCGCCCCGTGGGCCGCGCGGCCTCACCGGGACCGGACTCCACGGCGGCGAGTTCCGCGCCGGGGGCGGCGCCGTACGTCTCGGACGGACCCGAGGCCAGCGCGGGCAGCGCGTGCTGCTCCCCCGCCCGCCGTGCCCGGCGCCCCGTCCCGGCCGCCGGGACCGGAACGCCCTGCGGCGGGACGGTCTGCCCCAACGCCGCCGACCCGGCCGCGTGTTCGGCCGCCGTCATCACGGAGCCCTCGGCGGCACTCGGCCGCCCGCGCCGCCGCCCCGTACCGCCCGAAGGTCCCGCGTCGCCGTCGCGGCCCTCGGGGGCGGAACCCTCGGCAGAACCGGCAGCGGAACCCGAGGCAGGCCCGGGAGCAGGGGCGGAGGCAGCGTCAGAAGTCAGGTCGGAGGCCGCCCCCGGGACAGGAGCCGGACCGGCGGCCGCCTCCGCCGCACGCCGTCCCCTGCGCCGCCCCGTACCGGACGTCGCGGCGGGCATCCCGCTCTCCGTACCGCCGGATCCACCGGAGCCGTCGGTGACCTCGGCGGCACCGGGGGCCGCCGGAACCGGAACACCGCTCTCCAGGAACGAGTCCACCGAGGGACGCCGAGCCCGCCGGCGCCCGCCCCCGGCGCCGGGCGCCGCCTGCTGGGGCACCGCGACCGCCCCGGAACCGGCCCTCTCCGTAGGGCTCGCCCCGGAACCGGCGCTCTCCGTGGAGCCGCCGCTGACCGGTACTTCGAGGACGTACGCGCTGCCGCTCGTGCCCGGCACCTCGTGCGTCTGGAGTACGCCTCCGTGGGCGCGCACGATGCCGCGCACGATCGGCTCGTGCACCGGGTCCCCGCCGGCGTAGGGTCCCCGCACCTCGATGCGGACGACCTCGCCGCGCTGGGCGGCGGCCACCACGATGGTCGAGTCGACGTAACCGCCCGCCGTGACGGCACCGACGTCCGCGCGCGTGTTGCCCGTCGCGTCGATGCCCGCCACGTCCGCGACGAGGTGGGCCAGCGCCGTGGCGAGCCGCTCGGCGTCGACCACGATCTCCATCGGCGGCGCGTGCACGGCGAACTGCGCCCGCCCCGGCCCGATCAGCTCGACCGCGCCCTCCACGCCGGCGGCGACGACCGCGTCGAGCATGGCCGTCGTCAGGGAGAGCCGCTCCTCGCCCGCGTCCAGCCGCTGGAAGCCGAGGACGTTGTCGACGAGCGTCGTCATCCGCGCGTACCCGGCGGACAGGTGGTGCAGGACCTGGTTGGCCTCGGGCCACAGCTGGCCCGCGTCGTCCGAGGCGAGCGCGGCGAGTTCGCGGCGCAGCTCGTCCAAGGGGCCGCGCAGGGAGGAGCCGAGGACGGAGAGCAGCTGCTCGTGCCGGGCGGACAGCGCCTCGTACCGCGCCGTCTCGCGCTCGGCCAGTGCCTCGTACCGCGCCGTCTCCCGCTCGGCCAGCTCCTCGAAGCGGTCCTTCTCGCGCTCGGCGAGCGAGGCGTACCGCTCCTTCTCGGCGGCGAGTTCCTCGGCCCGCTGCTCCTCGGCGGCCTTGATCTCCTCGGCGCGCCGCTCCTGCGCCGCCTTGATCTCCTCGGCGTGCCGTTCGGTGAGCGCGCGCAGTTCCTCCGCGTGCCGGCTGAGGGCGGCCTCGTGCTTCTCGGCCAGCTCGTCGTAGGGCCTGCGGTCGGTGAACGTCATCACCGCGCCGACCAGTTGGTCCCCGTCGCGCACCGGTGACGTCGTCAGGTCGACCGGGACCTTGGCGCCGCTCTTGGACCACAGGACCTGCCCGCGCACGCGGTGCTTGCGGCCGGAGCGGAGGGTGTCGGCGAGCGGGGACTCCTCGTAGGGGAAGGGTTCGCCGTCGGCGCGCGAGTGCAGGACCAGCGGATGCAGTTCCCGCCCGCCGAGGTCGCTCGCCCGGAAGCCCAGTATCTGGGCGGCGGCCGGATTGACGAGGACGACCCGGCCGTCGGTGTCCGTGCCGACGACGCCCTCGGCGGCGGCCCGCAGGATCATCTCCGTCTGCCGCTGGGAGCGCGCGAGTTCGGCCTCGGTGTCCACGGTGCCCGAAAGGTCCCGTACGACGAGCATGAGCAGTTCGTCGCCCGTGTACCCGTGGGCGTCGTACGCGTGCCTGCCGTCCTCCAGCGGGGAGCTGGTCACCTCGACGGGGAACTCGGTGCCGTCCGTGCGCCGGGCGGTCATCCGGGTGGGCTTGGTGCGCCCGCGCTCGTCGATGGTGTCCGGGCGCCGCATGGATCCGGGGATGAGCCGGGAGTCGAACTCCGGGAGCAGATCGAGCAGACCGCGTCCCACGAGGGCGGTGCCCGGCGTCTCGAAGGCCTCCAGCGCGATGGCGTTGGCGTTCACGACGGTGCCGTTGGCGTTGACGAGCACCAGGGCGTCCGGGAGCGCGTCGAGTATGGCTGCGAGGCGAGCAGCGCCTCGGGATGGCCTGCTGCTCACGACGACGCTTCCTCCCTGGTTACCGCTGCTTGCCGACCCGCTCAGGCCATCTTGCCCCTCGGCCCGTGGCGTGTCACGGGAGGGAGTCTACGGGGCGCGGTCGCCGGCGCGGCGCCGGATGAGAGGGAGGTCGCACGCAGACCTTGTGAGTTTTCGGTACCGCCCAGGTCACGGGAGGACGCGTCGCTCCCCCTCTTCTCATGTCCTCGCTCCCCTTGTTCCCGCGCGGTGGGGCGGCGTTCGTCCTCGCGCGGCGGGGGTGTTCAGGAGGTGCGGGGCAGCACGGGGGCCATGCGGTCCCAGCGCGAGATCTCGCAGCCGTCGGCACGGGAGTACGTCGCGTCGACGGGGCGGCCCTGCCACGTGCCCTTGATGTGCGCGGTGGCGGGACCGCCGTACTGCATGGTGCACATCGCGTCGGGCGCCACCGGCGCGAACGGGTCGGTGCCGTAGACGGTGACCTCGTCCAGCCGGGCGCACGCCTGGGCGGCGGCCGGATGCGTGCCGCCCGTGGGGTGGCACTTCAGTTCGTACGTTCCCTCGCCGTCGCCCCCCGAGTCGGAGACGGTGATCGTCAGCCGGTCCACCGGCGTCTCGGCGTGGTCGGTGGCGTGCGCGGTGACGGGCGTGACGGAGAGCGCGGCGGCGGAGGCGGCGGCGGTGAGAACGAGGCGGCGCAGCATGAGGGCTCCACGGGTTCGTCGGTCGGCGGTACGGCGGGCCGAGGGGTCGGTCCACCGCCTTTAACGCCGCTCGCCGCCTTACGTTGCGGGGTGGCGCCGCCGGGCCGCCGGGCCGGGCGGCGGCTTTGCCCTGCGGGCCGCGCGGCTAGTACCGTGGAGGACGCGATTGGTGACACGCCGCCTGGCTGTGTCATCATCTGCACGCACCCCCGCGCTCGCGCAGGACGTGCAAGCTGGAGGCGTCGCCTAGTCCGGTCTATGGCGCCGCACTGCTAATGCGGTTTGGGCCTTAAAGCCCATCGAGGGTTCAAATCCCTCCGCCTCCGCGCTGTGAACCCGAAGCCCCGGTCGTCCGCGACCGGGGCTTCGGTCGTTTCCGACGGGACTTCGATCGTTTCCGGACGCGGCCCGGCCGCGTCCGGACGGCCCACGGCGGGCCGGCCCCGGCGCCCGGAAGGCTGTTTCCCCAGCTCAGAGGCGGTTTGGGAAACGGATTTCGCCTCACGGCGCAGGTCATGTAATGTTGTTCTCGCAACGCCGACGGGGCAGAAAAAACCCCGGAAGCACAAGCACTCGTAGCTTAACGGATAGAGCATCTGACTACGGATCAGAAGGTTGCAGGTTCGAATCCTGCCGAGTGCACAGCAGGCCAGAGGCCCCGACGGGAAACCGTCGGGGCCTCTGGTCGTTTCTGCGTGGTCGGGACCGAGGAGTACGGCGATGGAGTGGCGTTGCGCGGGGCTCGGGTGGTCGGGGGGCGGGCCCGTGCTGCGGTGGGCGGGTGGGCGGAGCAGTGCGCTCGCGTACGGGCGGGCCATCGGGTTCCGGGCCGTGGGGGAGCGGTGGTGCGTGGGGGCGCGGGGGAATCCATGTCCTGTGCGGGCCGTCGTGCCGGCGCGGGCCACGCAGGCGCGGTGCCCCGAGTGCGCGCGGCTCGACCGGGCGTTCTCCGTGGCGGCGGATGGGGTGCCGGACGATCCGCGCACGTACCGGGTGTATCTCGCGTGGTTCGGGCCCGGGCTGGTCAAGGTCGGGATCACCGCGCAGGAGCGGGGCGCGGTGCGGCTCCTCGAACAGGGGGCCGTGGCGTTCTGCTGGCTGGGGCGCGGCCCGTTGATGGCGGCCCGCCGCACGGAGGAGTTGCTGCGGTCCGCGCTCGGGGTGCCGGACCGGGTGCCGTACGCGCGTAAACGGGAGGTCCGGGGGGCGCTGCCCGGGTGGGCCGAACGGGTGGGGGAGTTGGCGGGGCTGTACGAGCGGGCCGCCGCGCTCGCGGGGTGGGCCGAGACGTTGGAGCGGGTGGCGTTCGAGGCCGTCGATCACGCGGAGGCCTTCGGGCTCGGGGCGCCGGGGAGCGGGGCCGCCGAGGGCGTCGTGGGGGAGGTGGCCGACGGCGGGATCGTCGCCGGGCGGCTGGTCGCGGCGGCCGGGCCCGATCTGCATCTGGAGGTCGCGGGCGGGGGCGTACTCGTCCTCGACACGCGGGTGCTCGTGGGGTGGCAGCTGACGGGGGCCGACGCGGGGGCGTCCGTGACGGTGCCGGTCCAGCCGCTGGGCGGCCGGGGGCCGGGGCCGACGGACGGCACCGCCGAGCAGGAGGGGCTCTTCTGAGACGCCTCGCCTCGCTGTTTCGCGCCGCGCCGCGCCTCGCCGGGTCGTGTCGTGTGTCGCCATGCCTCGCTGTGCCGGGCCGAGCGCCCGTGCCGTTTCTCAGGTGATTCACAGGTTCGCGCAAGAGTGCTCTCAGGGGCGTGGCCCACCCTCGGGGCATGACCACGACCTCGCCCCAGGCGCGCACCGAACTGCTCCGGCCGGACGGGAGCCCCGTCCGCGTACTCGTGGTGGACGACGAGGCGTCTCTCACCGAGCTGATGTCCATGGCCCTGCGCTACGAGGGCTGGCAGATCCGCAGCGCGGCGGACGGCGCCGGCGCGGTGCGGGCCGCGCGCGCGTTCCGGCCCGACGCCGTGGTGCTGGACATGATGCTGCCCGACATGGACGGCCTCTCCCTGCTCGGCAGGCTGCGCCGGGAACTGCCGGACGTGCCGGTGCTGTTCCTCACCGCGAAGGACGCGGTGGAGGACCGCATCGCCGGGCTCACCGCCGGCGGCGACGACTACGTCACCAAGCCCTTCAGCCTGGAGGAGGTGGTGGCGCGGCTGCGCGGGCTCATCCGGCGGGCCGGGGCCGCGGACAAGCGCGGCGCGTCCGTGCTCGCGGTGGGGGACCTCACCCTGGACGAGGACAGCCACGAGGTGACGCGCGGCGGGGAGTCCATCCATCTGACCGCCACCGAGTTCGAGCTGCTGCGCTATCTCATGCGCAATCCGCGGCGCGTGCTGAGCAAGGCGCAGATCCTCGACCGCGTGTGGAACTACGACTTCGGCGGCCAGGCCAACGTCGTCGAGCTCTACATCTCGTATCTCCGCAGGAAGATCGACGCCGGGCGGGAGCCGATGATCCATACGCGGCGCGGGGCCGGGTACCTGATCAAACCGGCCGCGTCCGCCCCCGCCCCCGCGACCCCGGTGTCGACCGCGCCCACGAGGCCCGCGCCCTCGCCCCTGCCTTCGTGAGAGGCGGGCCCTGGCGCCGGCGGCCCCGGGCGCGCACGCTGCGCACCCGGCTCGTCCTCTCCGCCGTCGCGCTCATCGCCGTCGTCTGCGCGGTGATCGGGACCGTCACCACCATCGCCCTGCGCTCCCACCTGTACGAGCAGCTGGACGGCGCGCTCGGCGCGGTCGCGAAGCGGGCGGCCGGGCCGCCGGGCGGGCCCGGGGCCGAGCGGCCCGCGGGGTTCGGCGGCGGGCCGCGGAGCGATCCGCTGGAGTTCGTCACGCGCGGCCCGCAGGAGATCGGCACCATCGGCGCCGAGGTGGCCGGCGGTTCGGTGGGACGCGCCCTGGTCAGTACCGAGGCGGACAGCGCCGGCGACAGTACGCTGCCGGTCGCGACGGGCCTGGACGCGGGCCAGAAGGAGGCGCTCGCCGCCGTGCCCCGGGACCAGCGACCGCACTCCGTCGACGTCCCGGGCCTCGGCGAGTACCGCGTGACGTACACGACTGGGGGCAACGGCTCCTTCCTGGTCGGCATCCCCACCGCCAAGGTGCGCACCACCCTGAACACCCTGGTCGTCGTCGAGGTCAGCGTCACCGCGGCGGGCCTGGCCGCCGCCTCGCTCGCCGGCGCCGCCCTGGTCGGCGTCGCGCTGCGCCCGTTGCGCCGCATCGCGGGCACCGCGACCCGGGTCGCCCAACTCCCTCTCCACAGCGGCGAGGTGGCCCTCCACGAACGTGTCCCCGACGCCGACCCGCACACCGAGGTGGGCCAGGTGGGCGCCGCGCTCAACCGCCTGCTGGACCACGTGCACTCCGCGCTCGACGCCCGCCAGCGCAGCGAGACACGCGTACGGCAGTTCGTCGCGGACGCCGGCCACGAGCTGCGGACACCGCTCGCCTCCATCCGCGGGTACGCCGAACTGACGCGCCGGGGGCCGGAGTCCACCGGGCCCGACACGCGGCACGCGCTCGGCCGCATCGAGTCCGAGGCCGAGCGGATGACCGGGCTCGTCGAGGACCTGCTGCTCCTCGCGCGGCTCGACGCCGAGCAGCAGGAGAGCGCGGGGCTCGCGGGCGGCGGGGGCGTGCGCCCGCTGTCGTGCCGCACCGGCGACCTGGCGGCGCTCGTCGTCGACGCCGTCGGTGACGCCCGTGCCGCCGGGCCCGGCCACCACTGGCGCCTCGAACTGCCCGGCCCCGAGGCACCCGCCCTGGTCCGCGCCGACACCGACCGGCTCCACCAGGTCGTCGTCAACCTCCTGGCCAACGCCCGCGTCCACACCCCGCCCGGTACGACGGTCACCGCCCGGGTGCGCCGGGAGGGGCCGCGCGTGCGCCTGGAGGTCCAGGACGACGGGCCCGGCATCCCGCCCACCCTCGTGCCCCGCGTCTTCGAACGCTTCTCCCGGGGCGACGCCTCGCGCTCGCGCCGGGCGGGCTCGACGGGCCTCGGCCTGGCCCTCGTACGCGCCCTCGTGAACGCGCACGGCGGTGAGGTCGGCGTGGAGAGCGCGCCGGGGCGCACGGTGTTCACCGTCTCCCTGCCCGCCGCACCCGCACCGGAGGCGGTCTCCGCGCCGGCTTCCCCGCCGGTCACCCGCTCGGCCTCCCCGCCGGTCACACGCTCGGTCGCCCCGCCGGCCTGATCGTCGGCCCCCGGCCGCCTCACCCGGCCGCCTCACCCGCCCGTCTCACAGTCGGGCCACAGCCTCGCCACACAGCCCTGACAGGACGGCTCGCGAGGGTCGTCCGTATGCGAACCGACTCTCTCCCGGGGGCCCTGCCGGCGCGGGAGCACCTTCCCGCCGGCCTGCGCGACACGCCGGTCCTGGACGTCGTGATCCCCGTCCACAACGAGGAGAAGGACCTGCGGCGGTGCGTGCTGCGGCTGCGCGAGCACCTCGTCCGCACCTTCCCCTACCCCTTCCGCGTCACCATCGCCGACAACGCCTCCACGGACGCCACCCCGCGCATCGCCGCCGAACTGAGCGCCGAGGTGCGCCAGGTGCGGCACGTCCGGCTCGAGCGCAAGGGGCGCGGCCGGGCGCTGCGCGCCGTCTGGTCCGCCTCCGACGCGCCGGTCCTCGCGTACATGGACGTGGACCTCTCCACCGACCTCAACGCGCTGCTGCCGCTGGTCGCCCCGCTGATCTCCGGTCACTCGGACCTGGCGATCGGCTCGCGGCTCGCGGGCGGTTCGCGGGTGGTGCGCGGGCCCAAGCGGGAGTTCATCTCCCGGGCGTACAACCTCATCCTGCGCGGCTCCCTGCACGCCCGCTTCTCCGACGCCCAGTGCGGGTTCAAGGCGATCCGCGGCGAGGTGGCCCGGGTGCTGCTGCCGCTGGTGGAGGACACCGGGTGGTTCTTCGACACCGAGCTGCTGGTGCTGGCCGAGCGGGCCGGGCTGCGCATCCACGAGGTGCCGGTCGACTGGGTCGACGATCCCCGCTCGACCGTGCGCCTGGTGCGGACGGCCGTGGACGACCTCAAGGGGGTGTGGCGGGTCGGCCGGGCGCTCGCGGTCGGCGCGCTGCCGCTCGACCGGCTCGCGCGCCCCTTCGGGGACGACCCCCGGGACCGGCGGCTGAGCGGCGTGCCCGGCGGCCTCGCCCGTCAGCTGGTCGGTTTCTGCGTGGTCGGCGCGCTGTCGACCCTCTTCTACCTGCTGCTCTACAGCGGCTTCCGTACGTTCACGGGGGCGCAGGCCGCCAACGCGCTCGCCCTGCTGGTGTCGGCGGTCGCCAACACGGCGGCGAACCGGAGGCTCACCTTCGGGGTGCGCGGCCGGGCGCGGGCGGTCCGCCACCAGGCGCAGGGCCTCGTCGTGCTCGGCATCGGCCTCGCCCTGACCAGCGGCTCCCTGGCGGCGCTCGGCGCGGCCACGGGCGACCCGGCGCACTCCACGGAACTGGCGGTCCTGATCGCGGCGAACCTCGCGGCGACCGTCCTGCGGTTCCTCCTGCTGCGCGCCTGGGTGTTCCCGGCCTCGTACGACACCCACACCGCCGCCCCCAGGGACGACATGAACCCCGCCTCCGCGGACGAATCGAGGAACGGCCGATGAGCGCGACCACGCCCCTGTCCACGACCACGGCTACCGGCGTGCGGCCGTCCCGCCGGGCCGCGCTGTGGCGGGGGCGGCCCGACGATCCCCGCTGGGCGCGTCCGGCGCTGCTCGCTCTGCTGCTCGCGACGGCACTCCTCTACCTCTGGAACCTCAGCGCGTCCGGCTACGCCAACTCCTTCTACTCCGCCGCCGTCCAGGCCGGCAGCCAGAGCGGGAAGGCCCTCTTCTTCGGCTCGCTCGACGCGGGCAACGCCATCACCGTCGACAAGCCCCCGGCCGCGCTGTGGCCGATGGCGCTCTCCGTGCGCCTCTTCGGCCTCGGCCCGTGGGCCGTCCTGGTGCCGCAGGTCCTGATGGGGGTCGCGACGGTCGGCGTGCTGTACGCGGCCGTGCGGCGGCGGTTCGGTCCGGCGGCCGGGCTGATCGCGGGCGCGGTGCTCGCGCTGACGCCGGTCGCCGCGCTGATGTTCCGCTTCAACAACCCGGACGCGCTGCTCGCCCTGCTCATGACCGTCACGGTGTACTGCGTCCTGCGCGCGCTGGCGCGGGGACGTACGAAGTGGCTGGTGTGGGCGGGTGTCGCGGTGGGCCTCGGCTTCCTGACGAAGACGCTCCAGGCGTTCGTGATCCTGCCGCCGCTTGCCCTCGTGTACGCGGTGTGCGCGCCGGTGCGGCTGCGCAGGCGCCTCGGACAACTCGCCCTGGCGGCGCTGGCGGTGGTCGTCACGGGCGGCTGGTGGGTCGCCGTCGTCGAGCTGTGGCCGGCGGACTCGCGGCCCTACATCGGCGGCTCGCAGCACAACTCCTTCCTGGAACTGACCTTCGGCTACAACGGCCTCGGCCGGCTCAACGGCGAGGAGACCGGCAGCGTCGGCGGCGGCGGGGGCAGCGGCCGGTGGGGCGAGACCGGCATCGGTCGGATGTTCGCCACCGAGACCGGCGGGCAGATCGCGTGGCTGCTGCCCGCCGCGCTCGTCCTGCTCGTGGCGGGGCTCGTCCTCACGCGGGGGGCGCGCCGCACGGACACCGCGCGGGCCGCGTTCGCCGTGTGGGGCGGCGCGCTGCTCGTGACCGCCGGGGTCTTCAGCTTCATGGCCGGGATCTTCCACCAGTACTACACGGTGGCGCTCGCGCCGTACCTCGCGGCGCTCGTCGGCATGGGGGCGACGGTCCTGTGGGAGGAGCGGGGCTCATGGTGGGCGCGCGGGGTGCTCGGCGCGACGGTCGCCGGGACCGCCGGCTGGGCGTACGTCCTGCTGGGCCGGACCCCGGAGTACGTGCCGTGGCTGCGGTGGGCGGTGTCGGCGGCCGGGATCGCCGGGGCGGTGGGTCTGCTGTGCGCCGCACGGCTCGACCGCCGGCTCACCCTCGCAACGTCGGGCCTCGCCCTCGCGGCGTCCCTGGCGGGCCCGGTCGCGTACACGCTGTCCACCGTGGGCCGCGCGCACACGGGCTCGATCGTGACGGCGGGCCCGGCATCGGCGGGCCGGGGCGGTCCGGGCGGCGGGCCCGGCGGAGGCCGGGGCGGCGAGGGCCTCGCGGGCGGCGCGATGCCCCGGCCGGGACAGGTCGGGAACGGCCCGGGGGGTGACGGCAAGGCCGGCCGGGGTGCCCTGCGCCACCCCGACGGCGGGGCGCAGGCCCCCGGAGGGGTGGGCGGTGGCGCCGCGCCGGGACAGACCGGCCCGCCGACCGGCTTTCCCGGAGCGGGAGCCGGAGCCGGAGCCGGGGCCGCTTTCGGCGCGGGCCGGGGCGGTGGCGGGGCCGGTGCCATGGGCGGTCTGCTGAACGGCGCCCACGTCTCCGCCCGGGCGAAGAAGCTCCTGGCAGTGGACGCGGACGCCTACACCTGGGTCGCCGCGGCCGTCGGCTCCCAGAACGCGGCCGGCCACCAACTGGCCACGGGCGACCCGGTGATGGCGATCGGCGGATTCAACGGCAGCGACCCGTCCCCGACCCTCGCGCGGTTCAAGCGGTACGTGGCGGACGGCGAGATCCACTACTTCATCGCAAGCGGCACGGGCGGCACAGGCGGTACGGGCGGCACAGGCGGTACGGGCGGCACCGGCCGCACGGGAGGCCCCGGCGGCGCCGGCACCTCCGCCGCGATCACCTCGTGGGTCAAGGCGACCTTCACGAAGGTGACGGCGGGCGACGCGACCTTCTACGACCTGACGCGGCCGAGGAAATAGCGCCGGGCGCGGCAGGTCCCGCCTATTGCCTTGTACGACGTATGGGAACTGCTCTACGGTGTACGGGAACGACGTCCCGTACACCGTAGAGCCCACCCAGGAGCCCCGCATGACGGCGACGACCGCCGAGTCCTCGGCCGCCCCACCCCGGCACCCGCAGCGCTGGCTGATCCTCGGCGTCGTCTGCCTCGCCCAGCTGGTGGTGCTGCTCGACAACACCGTCCTGAGCGTCGCGATCCCCTCCCTCACCCGGGAGCTGGACGCGTCCACCTCCGACATCCAGTGGATGATCAACGCGTACTCGCTCGTGCAGTCCGGGCTGCTGCTCACCGCGGGCAGCTCCGCCGACCGCTACGGCCGCAAGAAGTTGCTCCTGGCGGGCCTCGCGCTCTTCGGCGCCGGCTCCTTCGTCGCCGCCTTCGCGCAGTCCTCCGGGCAGCTCATCGCCGCCCGCGCGGGCATGGGCGTCGGCGGTGCGCTCCTGATGACCACCACGCTCGCGGTCGTCGTACAGATATTCGACGACACCGAGCGCGTCAAGGCGATCGGCGTCTGGTCGACCATCAGCTCCCTCGGCTTCGCGGTCGGACCGCTGCTCGGCGGCTTCATGCTGAACCACTTCTGGTGGGGCTCGATCTTCCTGATCAACGTCCCCGTGGCGGTGCTCGGCCTGCTCGCGGTCGCCAAGATGGTGCCCGAGTCCAAGAACCCCCGGGGCGACCGGCCCGACCTGCTCGGCGCGCTGCTGTCGACGATCGGCATGGCCTCGGTGGTCTACGCGATCATCTCCGGGCCCGAGCACGGCTGGACGTCGTCGCACGTGCTGGTCGCCGCGGCCGTCGGCGTGCTGGTCCTCGGCGCGTTCGTGCTCTGGGAGCTGCGCATCCCGTACCCGATGCTGGACATGCACTTCTTCCAGAACCAGCGGTTCATCGGCGCGGTGGCGGGCTCGGTCCTCGTCGCGTTCGGGCTCAGCGGATCGCTCTTCCTCCTCACCCAGCACCTCCAGTTCGTCCTCGGGTACGAGCCGTTGGAGGCGGGCGTGCGGACGGCGCCGCTCGCGGTGACCATCGTGGCCCTGAACCTGTCCGGCCTCGGCGCGAAACTGCACACCAAGCTGGGCACGCCCACCACGATCCTGGCCGGCATGAGCGCCATCGCCGCCGGTCTCCTGGCGATAGCGCTGCTCGGCGGCGACAACTACGGAGGCATGCTGGCCGGGCTCATCCTCATGGGCGCGGGCATCGGCTTCGCCATGCCCGCCATGGCCAACGCCATCATGAGCGCCATCCCGCTGGAGAAGGCGGGCGTGGGCGCGGGCGTCAACGGCACGCTCGCGGAGTTCGGCAACGGCCTCGGCGTCGCCGTCCTCGGCGCGGTCCTCAACTCCCGTTTCGCCTCGCTGGTGGCGGTCTCCGCGGCGTCCTTCCCCGCGGCGATGGCGGCGGCGAAGTCGGCGGGCGAGCGGGAGCGGATCGCCGACGCGTTCGCCTCGGGGCTGGAGACGAGCCAGCTGGTGGGCGCCGCCGCGGTGTTCCTCGGCGGGGTCGTGGCCGCCGCGTTGCTGCGCAGGGTGGAGCGGGCGGACTCGCGGGGGACGGCGTCGGCATAGCATCGGGGGGAGGGGCGGACCACTGGGTTCCGGTTCGTGCCCTCCCCGGCCCCGCCCCCGGAGAACACCGGTCCGGGCCACAGATTCCAGGACCCGACGAGGAAGGTGCGCCATGGCCAAGGCTGCCGCCCGCACGAAGAACCCGGCGCGGACGAGTGTCTGGCTGCAGGGCAAGGCCGCTCGCGGCGGCGCCCGCAAGGGCGACCAGCCCAGCGGCCTGGACCGGGAGCGCGTCACCGAGGCCTCGGTCCGGCTCCTGGACGCGGAGGGCCTCGCCAAGTTCTCCATGCGCAGGCTCGCCGCGGAGCTGAACGTCACGGCGATGTCCGTCTACTGGTACGTGGACACCAAGGACGACCTCCTGGAGCTCGCCCTCGACGCGGTCTGCGGCGAGATGCGGCTGCCCCAATGGGAGACGCCCGAGGGGCCCGAGACGCCCGAGGGGCCCCAGGGGCCCGAGGGGAAGGCATCCGCAGCGGCGGCGACCGGGGAGGCCTGGCGCGACCATCTGCGCGCCCTGGCCCACGAGTACCGCTCGCTGCTGATCCGCCACCCCTGGATCTCGCCGCTGGTCGGCCGGTACCTCAACATCGGCCCGAACTGGCTTGCGTTCGCCGTCGCGATCCAGCAGACGGTACGGCGCACCGGGCTCCCCGCGCACACGCAGAACGGCGCGATCTCGGCGGTCTTCCAGTTCGTGTACGGCTTCGGGACCATCGAGGGCCACTACATGGCGCGGTGCGCGGAGGCCGGGATGACGCAGGAGGAGTACTACCGGGAGTCGGTCGGCACGGTCGAGGACGAACTGTCCGCGCCCGGGGTGCCCGACAGCGCCAAGGAGCTGCTGGCGGCGCGGGACGGGACCACGGTCGAGGAGATGTGGGAACGGGACTTCACCATCGCCCTCGACCTGATGATCGCGGGCATCGAGGCGCTCCTCACCCGCCCGGCGCCGCCGGGTTAGCCGGCCGGGCGCCGCGCGGAAGGAGCCGCCCGGCGCCGGACCGGTGACGTCCGCTCAGCCCGGCAGTGACTCCCCCTGCACGGCCTGGATGTCCAGCTCCACCCGCAGGGTCGTGCCGATCGCCGAGATCCCCGCCTGCACCACCTGGTTGTAGTTCATGGCGAAGTCCTCGCGCCGCAGCTCGGTCGTGGCGCGGAAGGCCGCGCGGGTCCCGCCCCAGGGGTCGGCGCCGGTGCCGAGGTAGCTCAGCTCCAGGTCGACGGGGCGTACGACGCCGTGCATCCCCAGCTCGCCGTGGACCGTCCAGCGGTCGGTGCCCGCGGGCGTCAGGCCGCTCGACCGGTAGGTGATCTCCGGGTACTGCTCGACGTCCAGGAAGTCCGGCGACTTCAGGTGCCCGTCGCGCATGCCGTTGCCCGTGTCGATCGACGCCGACCGGATGACCGCCTCGACCCGCGACTTCTCGACGTCCTCGGCGATCTCCACCCGCCCGCCGAACTCCAGGAACCGCCCGTGCACGCTGGTGATCCCCAGGTGCTGGGCGACGGCGCCCACGGTGGAGTGCGCGGGGTCGATGGTCCACGGCCCCGGCGGCGGCAGCTCGGTGCCGCCCTGGCGGGCCAGGACGACGTTGCCGACCTCGGCCCGGCCGCTGGCCGTGACGAGCGCGGTGGAGGCGACGGGCGCGTAGCCGACCGCGGTGACGATGACGGTGTACGGCCCGGCCGCGAGCACCGACGCGTCCCGCACGACGCCTTCCTGGTCCGCGGCGGCGCGCAGCACCTGCGTACCGGTCATGTCCGTCACCGTGACGACGGCGTGGGGCACGGCCCACCCGTCACGCGTGCGGATCCGAGCGTTGAGTCCCATCCCGTTTTACTCCTTGCCAAGCCTCGGAAGCGCGCAAGAGAAGCGCGTGAAAAGCGTCGGCCGGTGGCCGCGCCCCGTCAGGGTGCGCGGCCACCGGCCGGGGTCGTCACTCGCCGGGGTGGGCGAGTTCGATGTCGTGGCCGTCGACGCCGTCGCCGGTCACCGTCAGACCGGTGGCCACCGGCGGGTAGCCGGTCGCGATCACCGTGTACTCGCCGCTGTCCAGGTCGGTGAAGGCGTACGCCCCGTCGGCCCCGGTGGTCGCGGTGGCGACGACGTTGCCGGCGGCGTCCACCAGCGTGACGCGGGCGTCGTTCAGGGCCGAGCCGCCCGCGCGGACGGTGCCGAGCACCTGCGCGCCGGAGTTCAGCTCGACCTCGACCCGGGTGACCCCGGCGCCGCCGACCTCGACCGGCAGGGCGACGGGCCGGTGGCCGGCCGCGTTGACCGCGATGGTCACGGTGCCGGGGACCAGCTCGGCGAAGGTGAACTCGCCCTGCTCACCGGAGAGCCCGGTGGCCAGGACGTCGCCGCGCACGTCGGTCACGATGACCATCGCGCCGCCGACGGGCAGCTTGCTGTCGGCGTCCCGCACCAGACCGCTCAGCCCGCTGGTGCCGCTGAGCAGGATGTCGTACGCCAGGGCGTCCTCGCCCACCACGACGGTGGAGGCCTGCGGCTGGAAGCCGTCGGCGGAGGCGATGAGCACGTACGAACCGGCGCCGGGGGCGTCCAGGGCGTAGGCCCCGTCCCCCTGGGCGACCGCGCGGCCCAGCTGGCGTCCCGCGAGGGAGATCAGCGTGACGGCGGCCTGCGGGACGGGCGCGCCCTCGGCACCGCGGACGTGGCCGTGGACCGGGATGCCGTCGGTGACCGGCGGCAGACCACCGGAGGCGGCCTCGGCGGCGGACGCCGACGCGGCGAGGCGCTGGGTGCCCTCGGGGCCGGTCTCGGTGCGCGAGGCGACGGAGGCGAGGACGGCCTCGTCGGCGGCGGGGGCGCCGGCGACGGCCGGGGCGGCGGCGGTGGCCGGAGCGGTGGCGTCGGCCGTCTCACCGGCGGCCTGCGCGAGACCGCCCGAGGTCCGCAGCGGGACCTCCTTGATGAACAGCGTGATCAGGAAGGCGATCAGCGCCATCGGCGCGGCGATCAGGAAGACGTCGGCGATGCCGTGCCCGTACGCGCTCTCCATCACCGTGCGGAACGGCTCGGGGATCTTGTCCAGGTCGGGGATGCCGCCGCCACCGGTGCCGCCGTGGCCGAACTGCGCGGCGGCCTTCGGGCCGAGGTCGGTGATGCCGTCCTTGACGTAGTCGGTGATGCGCGTGGCCATGATGGCGCCGAGCGCCGAGACACCCATCGCACCGCCCAGGGAGCGGAAGAACGTGACGGTGGAGCTGGCGGCGCCCAGGTCCTCGGGGGCGACCTGGTTCTGCGTGCACAGGACCAGGTTCTGCATCATCATGCCGATGCCGAGACCCATCAGGGCCATGAAGATCGCGATGTGCCAGTACTCGGTGTCGTAGCGGATGGTGCCCAGCAGACCGAGGCCCGCCGTCACCAGCACGCCACCGCTGACCAGCCACGCCTTCCACTTGCCGGTCTTGGTGATGACCTGGCCCGAGACGGTCGAGGAGACGAACAGGCCGCCGATCATCGGGATCGTCATGACACCGGACATCGTCGGGGACTCGCCCCGCGCCAGCTGGAAGTACTGGCTGAAGAAGACCGTGCCCGCGAACATCGCGACACCCACGAAGAGCGAGGCGAGCGAGGCGAGCGTGATGGTGTGGTTGCGGAAGAGCCGCAGCGGGATGATCGGCTCGCTGGCCTTCGACTCGACGAGTACGAAGAGCAGGCCGAGGACGATCGAGCCGCCGACCATGGCGCCGGTCTGCCAGGACATCCAGTCGTACTTGTCACCGGCGAAGGTGACCCAGACGAGCAGCAGGCAGACGGCGGCGCTGATGAAGAAGGCGCCGGCCCAGTCGACCTTCACGTCGCGCTTGACGACGGGGAGCTTCAGGGTCTTCTGCAGGACGATCAGCGCGATGATCGCGAAGGGCACGCCGACGTAGAAGCACCAGCGCCAGCCGAGCCACGAGGTGTCGGTGATGACACCGCCGAGCAGCGGTCCGCCGACGGTGGCGACGGCGAAGGTGGCGCCGAGGTAGCCGGAGTAACGCCCGCGCTCACGCGGGGAGATCATCGCGGCCATGACGATCTGGGCGAGGGCGGACAGGCCGCCCACGCCGACGCCCTGCACGACGCGGCAGGCGATCAGCATCCCGGCGCTCTGCGAGAGACCGGCGACGACCGAACCGCCGACGTAGATGATCAGGGCTATCTGGACCAGGGCCTTCTTGCTGAAGAGGTCCGAGAGCTTGCCCCACAGCGGGGTGGTCGCCGTCATCGCGAGCAGCGAGGCGGTGACGACCCAGGTGTAGGCGGACTGGCCGCCGCCGAGGTCGCCGATGATTTCGGGCAGGGCGTTGGAGACGATCGTCGACGACAGGATCGCCACGAACATGCCGAGCAGCAGACCCGACAGCGCTTCCATGATCTGCCGGTGCGTCATCGGAGCGTTCTCGCCGGGGTGACCGTGGTGCGCTCCGTGCTTGGCATGGCTGCCCCGCACACCGGCTGGTGTGGTTGTTGCCATGGACTTCCTCTTCTTACGCGGGTGTACGGGTGGTCTCGGGTCGGGCCGCCGCGGCGCGGCAGTCCCCGAAGCTGTCGCGCAGGCGCGCGAGCAGTGTGCTGAGCCGGACGACCTCTTCGTCGGTCCAGTCGTGCAAGTAGTGGGTGAGCGTCCGGATGGAGAGGTCGGACAGCTCCTCGACCTTGGCCTTGCCCTCGGGCGTCAGGCGCAGGATCCGGGAGCGCTTGTCGGCGGGATCGGGATCACGGACGATCCACTCCTTCTCCACCACATGGGCGACGTGCCGGCTGGTCACCGACATGTCGACGGCGAGCAGCTCGGCCAGCCTGCTCATCCGCATCGCGCCGTGGCGCTCCAGCAGGACGAGTACGGCGGCGGAGCCGGCCGGGCAGTCCGGGGGCAGGGCCCGTCCGAGACCGCGTTTCACGGCGCCGATGGCGCTGAGCTGTCGGGCCAGCTCCTCGTACTGACGCTGCGCGGCCACGGCACCTCCGTTTTTGTTGCTTAGGGCAACCATAGAAGCAGTTGGTTGCTGCAGGCAAACTAAAATCGGACCTACGCCCTAAAGAGTCGGCAAAGCTCCGGGGCGCCGCGCGTAAAGTCCCTGGGCGGGCAGGGGGTGGGCGGGGGTTGGGCGGGGGGCGAGGGATTCGCTAGTGTCCTGCTCCATGGCACACAACCCCCAGGGTCCCCAGGGCAACCCCGACCCCGCCGGCAGCACGCAGATGTTCCGCGCCTTCGTCGACGAGGCACCGCAGGGCGGCGGCGGTCGCCGGCAGGCGGCGCCTTCCTCCTCCGGCCCACGGGTCGGCCTGATCCTCGGCGTGGTCCTCGCGGTCGTGATCGTGGCGGCCGTGGCGTGGCTCGCGCTCAAGTAGTCAGGGACGCCGCGAAGTAGCGCCCCGTCAGGGGCGCGGGCAACTGCGCGCCCAGCCACCACGCACCCGCGCACAGCGAACGGGTCCCGGCGGTCCGGAGGTCTCCTCACCGAACCCGGCCGGGCCTGAACGGTGAGGGGCGTGAAACCGTCGAGGCAGAGGTGGCCTCCCCTCCGTGCCACCCTCCCCGCGAAGCGCAACGCGTACGTCAGTCCGAGATGAGCCCGTCCCGCAGCTGCGCCAGCGTGCGCGTGAGCAGCCGCGAGACGTGCATCTGGGAGATGCCGACCTCCTCGCCGATCTGTGACTGCGTCATGTTGGCGAAGAAGCGCAGCATGATGATGCGGCGCTCGCGCGGCGGCAGCTTGGCCAGGAGCGGCTTGAGGGACTCGCGGTACTCGACGCCCTCCAGGGCCGTGTCCTCGTACCCGAGCCGGTCCGCGAGGGAGCCCTCGCCGCCGTCGTCCTCGGGGGCCGGCGAGTCCAGCGAGGAGGCGGTGTAGGCGTTGCCCACCGCGAGGCCGTCGACCACGTCCTCCTCGGACACCCCGAGCGCGGCGGCGAGTTCGGGCACGGTGGGCGAGCGGTCCAGGCGCTGGGCCAGCTCGTCGCTGGTCTTCGTCAGCGCGAGGCGCAGCTCCTGGAGGCGGCGCGGGACGCGCACCGACCAACTGGTGTCGCGGAAGAAGCGCTTGATCTCACCGACGACCGTCGGCATCGCGAACGTCGGGAATTCCACGCCCCGTTCGCAGTCGAAGCGGTCGATCGCCTTGATCAGGCCGATGGTCCCGACCTGGACGATGTCCTCCATCGGTTCGTTGCGGCTGCGGAAGCGGGCGGCCGCGTAGCGCACGAGGGGGAGGTTGAGCTCGATGAGCGTGTCGCGCACGTAGACACGCTCGGGGCTGTCCTGGTCGAGCGCGGCGAGCCGCAGGAACAGGGAGCGGGACAGGGTCCTGGTGTCGATGGCTTCCGGGGCCGTGGAGCTCTGGAGAGCTTCGGGTGTGCTCGGAAGCGCGTCGGGCGCGGATTCGCTCGGGCTCTTGACGAGCGTGAGCGTGAGCACCTTCGAGCTGCCCTGGTCTGCGGACATGCCACCCCCTTGAGGTCGCGGACGGTCGCGGCGGGCGCTCCCGTCGAAGGAACGCAGCCTCCACCTGAATACCGGAGGTGGGGCTACGGCAAACGCGGTTCCAGCAGAATGTCACATGTCGGCAACGCGCTGTAGTTACTTGTCGACAAACAAGGGTGACATCCGTGCAGGAAAGAGGGGGTCTGAGGCTTTTGTGCGGGCGGTGGCGTCGGCAAGAGCCGGGACGGCACTCCACTCGATCCGGTTACGCCTCGATCCGATTTGCGGATCGGAGCCGGGCGAAGCTTCTGGCGAGCAATCGCGACACATGCATCTGGGATACGCCCAGTTCGGCGCTGATCTGTGACTGCGTCAGGTTGCTGTAGTAGCGGAGCAGCAGGATCCGCTGTTCGCGCTCGGGCAGTTGGACCAGGAGGTGGCGCACGAGATCGCGGTGCTCGACGCCGTCGAGCGCGGGGTCCTCGTAGCCGAGCCGGTCGAGCAGGCCGGGCAGCCCGTCGCCCTCCTGGGCGGCCTCGAGCGAGGTCGCGTGGTACGAGCGTCCCGCCTCGATGCACGCGAGTACTTCCTCCTCGGTGATGCGCAGCCGCTCGGCGATCTCGGCGGTGGTCGGGGAGCGCCCGAAGGCGGTGGTGAGGTCCTCGGTCGCCCCGGTCACCTGCACCCACAGCTCGTGCAGCCGCCGCGGTACGTGGACCGTGCGGACGTTGTCGCGGAAGTACCGCTTGATCTCGCCGACGACGGTCGGCATCGCGAAGGTCGGGAACTGCACCCCGCGGTCCGGGTCGAACCGGTCGATGGCGTTGATGAGCCCGATGGTCCCGACCTGGACGACGTCCTCCATCGGCTCGTTGCGGCTGCGGAAGCGGGCGGCCGCGTACCGCACGAGCGGCAGATTGGCCTCGATGAGCGCGCCGCGCACCCGGCCGTGCTCGGGGCTGCCCGGCTCCAGCTCCTTGAGCTGGCCGAAGAGGACCTGGGTGAGGGCCCGGGTGTCGGCGCCGCGGGTGCTGCCGGTGCTCGGGGTGGTCGCGGGGGGCGCGGTCGTGGCGGGCGGCGTCGTGAGGGAGGGGGCGCCGGGGGTGAGGGTGCCGGGGGAGGGGGTCGTGGTGGGCGGGGTCGGATTCGCGGGTGGAGCCTCAGGCGCAGTACTGGCCGGCACGGTCAACGCCACCCCTTCTCAGTCAAGCCCAATCAAATCCGGTCAAGCTCGATCGACCTCGGCCCTAGTGTCGATCGACCTCGGTCAACTCATCCGTCAAAAGCGGTCATAGCATCACAAGACATGTGCACTGTGTGCAAGCACCTGATCACTACGTGTTGAGGGCACGTTGGGCCCGGGGACGCCGAACGGCCCCGCACCGTCGTGGTGCGGGGCCGTTCGGGAAGCGGTCGTCCGGCGGGCGACGGCGCCCGGGGCCTTCGGGCCGGCTCAGAACTCGTAGTCGGCGATCACCCAAGTGGCGAACTCCCGCCACAGGGCGACGCCGGCCTGGTGGGCCGGGTGTTCGAGGTACCGCTTGAGGGCGTCGGTGTCCTCGACCGCCGAGTTGATCGCGAAGTCGTACGCGATGGGGCGGTCGGTGATGTTCCAGTCGCACTCCCAGAACGTCAGCTCCGGGATCTGCCCGCCGAGCGCGCGGAAGGCCTCGACGCCCTCGATCACGCGCGGCTCGTCGCGCCGTACACCGTCGTTGAGCTTGAAGAGGACCAGATGGCGGATCACGGGCACTCCTTGGGGAGGGTGGGGACGAGGGCTCGGCGGCCGCTCAGTCCTTGCCTCCGTTGGCGACCCACGTCATGAAGTCGCCGATGCTCCGAGCGGCGCTCGAAATGCCTTCGAACCCTATCTGGACGTAGTCGGCGGCCTTGGCGGGGTCAGTGATGATCACGTAGAGCGCGAAGACGACCACCACGAAGAGGCCGACCCTCTTCCACTGCACTGCCACGATCTGGCCTCCCCTTGCCGCGCCCCGTGTGACCCCTGTGACGGCGGTGAGTCTAACCCGGTCCACGCGCACCGGGTCTTTCCCGCCCGCGCCCCGCCCCGACCGCCCTCACCGGACTTTTAGGGACCAACGGCCCGGCGGCGGAGGCCCTTTGCCTGTCCGCTCCGGGGGGCGCGGGGCGCAGGATGGACGGTGAGCCCGAGGGGTCTGGCAGGAATCCACGGGCGAGGGACCGGCTCCACTGCGGGGTCCGCGCCGCCTGCTTCCCCCCGACGGCGGCGTCGACTTGAGAGCCGGTCCGCACCGGGGGAAGCGGCTTGTCCCCCCCGACGCCGCTTCCCCCGACACCGCTTCCCCCCACGCCACTTCCCCCGCCCCGCCGAACCCCGACGCCCTGACGGCGCCGGGGCTTTTCGTATGTCCACGACCCTTATGTCCCCACCCAAAGACAGCGACTCCCGCAATGTCTGCTGCAAAAACCCAAAACGCATGCTGCTCCTGCTACGGTGGCGAGGAGACGCAATCGAAGGACTGGAGGGGTGGGCGAAGTGAGCAGGTCGTGGCCGTGGTGGCTTGCGGCGTCAATGACAATGAACGTCGCTCTGGCGGCGGGCATCATCGAGTACGCGCGCCACAAAGATGTGCTCGGCTCGGTGCAGCAGGGGGGAAGCGCGTTCGCGGGGGTCGCCGCGATCGCCGTCGTGATCGTCATCGCCTTCCGGCGTTGACCGGCAAGGTGGGTGCGGTGAAAGAGACCAAGGCGCAGGCCGATTGGCTGTGGCGGGCCATGGACGCCCTCCGCGGCGTCATGCCCCTGGAGGCCATGCAGCAGTTCATCCTGAACATGATCTTCCTGCGCCGGGTCTCGGACGTGCCGCCGGAGGACGCCCAGGGGCGTCCGACCTGGGCCGAACTGGTCGGCCGCGCCCCCGAGCCGGACGGCCTCGACCAGGCTGTCCGGCAGGCCCTGCACGCCTGGAGCGGACGCTACGGGGAACTGCACCTGGACCTCGACGAGGAGGGGACCTGGGCGCGGCCGCACTCCGGCGATCGGCGGGGCCTGGACCGGGCCCTGCGGGAACTGCTCCTCGTCCTGGACCGGGCGGGTCGGGCGAGCGCGCCGGGGGAGCTGTACGAGCAGTGCCTCGCGTGGCTCTCGGAGGACCGGGTGGGCGGCGAGTACTACACGCCGCGCGATGTCGTACGGACGATGGTCCGGCTCATGACGCCGGAGCCGGGGGACGAGGTCTACGACCCGGCGTGCGGTTCGGCTGGGATGCTCGTCGAGGCCGCGCATTACGTGCGGGCCCACGAGGGGCGGTCCGCGGATCAGGCCGGGTCCGGGCTCCGGCTGGCCGGCCGGGACGTCAACAGCCGTACGCGGTCGATCGCGGCGATGAACCTGGTTCTCCACGGGCTGGAGGGAGACATGCTCGCTGATCTCGGCTCCGACAACAGTCTCCTGCGGGGGTCGGAGTCCGAGGAGAAGTACGGCATCGTGCTCGCCAACCCGCCGTTCGGCATGCGGCTGGCGCGGTGGGAGGACCAGCACCACGGGTTCACGCACTGGCGCTATGGCCCGCCGCCCAAGAGCAACGCCGACTTCGCCTGGGTCCAGCATGTGCTCGGATCGCTGAGGCCCGGCGGCCGCGCCGCCATCCTGCTGGCGAACGGGGCCGCGTTCCGCGGGGGGGCCGAGCGGCGCATCCGTGCTCACCTGGTGCAGGACGACGTCTTGTCCGCGGTCGTTCAGTTGCCTCCGGGGCTCTTCCCGCACACGCGCATTCCCGCGTGCCTCTGGCTCTTCGACACGGCCAAGCGCCCGCACGCGCAGAACCGCGTCCTCTTCATCGACGCGCAGTCCTCGGGCGTCCAGGTGAGCCGCGGCCGCCGCCACCTGACCGACGCGGACGTGTCGCGGATCGCCGGCTCGTTCAGCGCCTGGTCGCGGGCGGGCACGGAGGACGAGCCGGGGTGGTGCCGAGTTCTCACGCGGGAGGAGATCGAGGCAGCGGACCACGACCTCCAGCCGACGCGCCATGTGACGCCGCCGGCGACGGAGGCCGACCCCGGCGACCCCGAGCGAAGGGTGCGTGAACTGACCGAAGAACTCTCCGGGTACTTCGCGGAAGCCGCGCGCATCGAGCAGGAACTCCGCGACGTGTTGGGGATGCGATGACCGCGTGTCCGCAGTGGATGGCGCTCGACGACCTGCCCGGCGTCGAAGTGGTCGGGTACGGCGTCAACCGCCCCGGTCCCGTCGATGCCGAGGGCGTCCCGATGCTCCGGGCGGGAGACATCGTCGACGGTCGCGTCCAGGCGTCGGAAGCGGTCCGCGTGGGGCACGCGGTGGCCGATGCCCATCCGAGGACACGGCTGCGCACCGGTGATCTGCTCGTCGTGCTCGTGGGAAGGATCGGCGAGGCCGCCATCACCGGGCCGGCGCAGGAGGGTTGGCAGGTCGCCCGCTCGGTCGCCCTGGTGCGCTGCGACGACCTCGACCTCGCTCGCTGGCTGCGGGCCTGGCTCGCCGTGCCGGCCGCCCGCGCATGGTGCGAGGCACGGGCCGCGGGCAGCGTGCAGCGCACCCTCGGGCTGAAGTGGCTGCGCCAGCTCCCCGTCGCGCTGCCGTCCGTGGCCGAACGCGATCGGGCCCTGCGTGTGATCACCGCTGTCGAGAGCCGTATCGATGTCAACGACCGGATCGCCCGGACGTCGGTCGAGTTGGCGGACGCGCACTTCGATGTCCTCACCCGGGACAGGTCGAGCTGGCCGGTCAGGACTTTCGGCGACATCGTCCGCAAGTCCTGGACGTCCACGGCGGCACGGTCGCCCGTGCCCCGCGAGGAGGAGACGTGGGTCGCCGCCGCGGACGTACTGCACAACTCCCTGCCCCACGTGTGCCTCGATGCCGAGGAGCAGTCGTGCGAGGCGGCCGGCTCGGTGCTCCTGGTCCCCAAGGACGGGCAGGTGCACGCCGCGGTCGGCCCGGGCTCCGTGGCGGTGAGCCGTGGCGTGCTCGTGCTGCAACCGGAGCAGGCGGCCGACACGTGGTGGCTGCTGCACGAGATCCGTTCCAGAAGCAGTGAGCTGGCCCGGCTCGCACAGGGCACCGCGGGCCGCGAGCTGAGTGTGCGGGCCATCGGGAACACCGAGGTGGCCAAGCCGCCCCAGGAGGAGTTGGCGCACTTCGTGGAACGCGCGAGCACCCTGCACGCGCGTGCGCTCACCGCCACCCGGGAGAGCCACACCTTGCGTGCTCTGCTCACCGGTTTCCTGCGCACCCTGGAGCCGGCCGACTCCTCGGCTCTCGGCTGACCGGTCCACGAGAGGACGGGCCGGCCGCCCCACCGCGCACCGGTCGCGACAGAAGCAAGAACGCCCCCTGACCGGCACGGTCAGGGGGCGTTCTGAGAGCGGTAGCGGAGGGATTTGAACCCTCGGTGACTTGCGCCACACTCGCTTTCGAGGCGAGCTCCTTCGGCCGCTCGGACACGCTACCGAGAGGAACTCTAGCCCAAGGTGGCCCGTGTTCTGAAATCGATTGGCCGGGCCCCCTGTATCACCGTTTCCGGAAGAAGTCCGTCAGCCGGGCGGCGCACTCGTCGGCGAGGACGCCCTCGATGACCTCGGGGCGGTGGTTGAGCCTGCGGTCGCGGACGACGTCCCAGAGGGAGCCCGCGGCGCCGGCCTTCTCGTCGCGCGCCCCGTAGACGACCCGGTCGACGCGTGACTGCACGAGGGCGCCCGCGCACATCGTGCACGGCTCCAGCGTCACGACGAGCGTGCAGCCGGTCAGCCGCCACTGACCGAGCCCGGCGGCCGCCCTGCGGAGGGCGAGCACCTCCGCGTGCGCGGTGGGATCGCCGGTCAGCTCCCGTTCGTTGTGCCCGGCCGCGAGCACCGTCGTGCCGTCCGGGGACAGCACGACGGCGCCGACGGGCACGTCGCCGCCCCGGCCGGCCAGCTCGGCCTCGGCCAGGGCGAGCCGCATGGGCGCCCGCCAGCGGTCGCGTACGGGGTCGTGTAGTTGGGGGTCGTGGGGTTCAGGGCCGTGGTCGGGGCCCTGTTCGGTGAGGTGGTCCACACGGGGAACCTAACGGACGGTCTCCAGCACCTCCGCCGCGCCGAGGATGTCGGCGATCTCGTTGAGGGCGTCGCCGGCCTCCAGACCGAGCAGGTCCTTCTGGGGCACGCCGAGGTCGGTGAGCAGCTGCGCGTCGCCGAGCGGCCCCGCGGGCACCGCCTCGCCGGTCGCGACCGGCACGTCCTCCTCCTCGTCGGCCATCTCCTGCGGTTCTCCGTCCTCCGTACCGTCGAGGTCGAGCGCGTCCAGGTCGGCGACGGTGTCGCCGGCTCCCGGATCGCGGCCGAGCATTTCGTCGGTGAGGAGGATCTCCCCGTACGCGCTCTTGGCGGCCGCGGCCGCGTCCGAGACGAAGATACGAGGGTCCTCCTCGCCGTCCACACGGACGACGCCGAACCACGCGTCGTCCTGTTCGATGAAGACGAGGACTGTGTCGTCGGCGTGGTCGGCGGTGGCTTCACGGGCCAGGTCGGCCAGATCCGCCAGGGTCTCCACGTCGTCGAGGTCCGTGTCGCTCGCTTCCCACCCGTCTTCGGTGCGCGCGAGCAGTGCGGCGAAGTACACCGTGACTCTCCCACTGGTGATAGGCAGTGCCGGTTGGCGGTTTGGGGTCCCCCCGGCGAGGTCGGGGGGCGGGGAGTGCTGTGCCGAGCCCCGCCCATTCGGAATCGTGGCAGAAACCGCGCCGTCTGGAGAGGTCTTCGGGCCGCTGTGTCCGCGTCGCGTTCCTCACGGCCCCCCGCCGGGCCCGCCGCGCGCCGGGGCGGTCACCAGCGGAACGTGCGCATGCGCATCTGCTGACGCATCCGTGCCGCCCGGGCGCGGCGCGGCTTGACCCGGTCGCGGAGCTCGATGGCCTCGGCGCGTTCCCGCAGGAACTGTGCGCGCCGTCGGCGTCGCTCGGCGTCGGTCTCGTCTTCCCGTTTGCGATCCGCCATGGGCCACCACCTCAGTTCGTACGTCCCCACCTTCCCCCGGTCGGCGGTGTTGATGCCAGCACGGAGCGGGGTCGGGGCCCGGTTACTGTTGATGCCATGCGGATCCACGTCGTCGACCACCCGCTGGTGGCGCACAAACTCACCACGCTGCGCGACAAGCGCACCGACTCACCGACCTTCCGGCGCCTCGCCGACGAGCTGGTCACCCTGCTCGCGTACGAGGCCACCCGGGACGTGCGCACCGAGCAGGTCGACATCCAGACCCCCGTGACGCGGACGACGGGCGTCAAGCTGTCGCACCCGCGGCCGCTGGTCGTGCCGATCCTGCGCGCGGGTCTCGGCATGCTCGACGGCATGGTGCGGCTGCTCCCGACCGCCGAGGTCGGCTTCCTGGGCATGATCCGCAACGAGGAGACCCTGGAGGCCTCCACGTACGCGACGCGCATGCCGGAGGACCTCTCGGGCCGCCAGGTCTACGTCCTGGACCCGATGCTCGCCACGGGCGGCACGCTGGTCGCGGCGATCCAGGAGCTGATCCGGCGCGGCGCCGACGACGTGACCGCCGTGGTGCTGCTCGCCGCCCCCGAGGGCGTCGAGGTCATGGAGCGCGAGCTGGCCGGCACGCCGGTGACGGTCGTGACGGCCTCCGTCGACGAGCGGCTCAACGAGCAGGGGTACATCGTCCCCGGCCTCGGTGACGCGGGCGACCGGATGTACGGGACGGCGGAGTAGCCGCGGTCAGCGTTTCTGACCGCGGGGTGGCCGCGGTCAGCAGTTCTTTTCGCCGTTGGACGGCTGGGGCGTCGGCTCGGGCCTGGTGAGTGTCGCCAGGGCCTTGTCGGCGTCCTCCTTTTTGACCAGGTCCTTGAACTTCTCCCCGATGATCAGGTCGACCTCGTCGCCGTCGCGGCCGTCGGTCCTCAGCTCGGCGCCCGCGAGCTGGGTGCCGAGCACGGGCAGCGCGGCGGTGGCGGCCGTTTTGGCGCCGAGCAGTATCCCGGTGCCCTTGACCTTCTTGTCGAACTCCTTCGTCGCGTTGCCGACCTCGCCGATGGCGAAGCCGCGCTTCTTCAGCTCGTCCGCGGTGCCCTTGGCGAGGCCGCCGCGGGGCGTGGCGTTGAAGACGTTGACGGTGATCTGGCCCGGCTTCGGCAGCGGCGCCGGCCTGCCCTCACGGCCCGCCTCGCGCGCGGCGCCGGGGTCCGTGCCCCGGGCGGGCCGGTGGGGGCCGCCCGGCTCGCGGTCGCAGTCCGAGGCGGCCCGGCCGGCCACCGCCGACGACGTATCGCCGCCGCCGGAGAAGACGTGGATGAGCTGCAGCGTGCCCCAGCCGATCAGGCCCAGGGCCGCGGCGGACGCGATGACCGCGAGCACGATCCTGCGGCGGCCGCCGGTGCGGCGCATTCGCGGATATTTGTCCCCCGTGATGCGGTATTTGCCGCCCATGCCGGGGGGAGTGAGCATGCTCATGGGCGCAGCGTAGTGCGGCGTGGCGGCGATGCCTACTAAATGATCATTGGCCGGGGGGCAGTCCAACCCGAAAGGGCCAACGAGGGGCCGAAAGGGCCCGTGCCCCGGGGGTCAGCCCAGTTCGAGGACGCGCGCGTGGAGCACCTGGCGCTGCTGGAGCGCGGCGCGGACGGCGCGGTGCAGGCCGTCTTCCAGGTAGAGGTCGCCCTGCCACTTCACGACGTGCGCGAAGAGGTCGCCGTAGAACGTGGAGTCCTCGGCGAGGAGCGTCTCCAGGTCGAGCTGGCCCTTGGTCGTCACGAGCTGATCGAGGCGGACCGGGCGCGGCGCGACGTCCGCCCACTGCCGGGTGCTTTCCCGGCCGTGGTCGGGGTACGGCCGGCCGTTTCCGATGCGCTTGAAGATCACACGGAAAGCCTACCGGTCAAGACTCTCCGGGCGCAGCCATGCCGACGGGGTGCGCCCCTGGGAAATGCCGCCGCATATGCGGTCATACCGGAAATGGGCGGGCCGGGAGCGGGGGCCCAGAGGGACGGGAGTCGACCATCGCCGTCCACATCGGGCGCCGAGAATCGCTCGGACGGGCTACGGGTGCGGCGCCGGGGCCGGCGGGTGTGCCTCGCGGGGGCGGGCGGGGGCGCCGAAGTGTGGCGGGCGGACCTCACGGAGATGGGGGCGGGGGCAAGGGCGCCGGAAAAGGGTGTGCGGGGGTGGCGGCGGGGTCGGTAGCCTCGGGGGTATGTCTACGCCCCGCATCTCCTAGCCAGGACACACGCTTCCACGCCACCCGTGTGTCCATTCGCTATTGCGGAGCGTTACCCCATGATCACCGTACGAGGCATCGACGTACGCGTCGGCGCCCGGCTTCTGCTGTCCGGCGTCGACTTCCACATCGCCCCCGGCGACCGCATCGGCCTGGTCGGCCGCAACGGCGCCGGCAAGACCACCCTGCTGAAGATCCTCGCGGGCGCCGCGGCCCCCGCCGCCGGCACCGTCACCCGTACCGGCTCCGTCGGCCACCTCGCCCAGGACCCGCGTGCCGCCGACCCCGCGGCCACCGTCATCGCCCGCGTCCTGTCCGCCCGCGGCCTGGACGAGGCCGTCGCCGCACTGCGTACCGCCGAGGCCGCCATGGCCGCCGCCACGAACCCCGCCGCCCAGGAACGGGCCATGGCCGCGTACGCCCGCGCCGACGACCGTTTCCAGGCGCGCGGCGGTTACGCCGCCGAGGCGGAGGCCGCCCGCGTCGCCGCCGGGCTCGGGCTGCCCGAACGGGCGCTGCACCGGCCCGTCGGCGAACTGTCGGGCGGCCAGCGGCGCCGCGTGGAGCTGGCCAGGATCCTGTTCTCGCGGCACGACACGCTGCTCCTCGACGAGCCGACCAACCACCTCGACGCCGACTCGGTCGGCTGGCTGCGCGGCTACCTGGCGTCGTATCCCGGCGGCCTCGTGCTCATCAGCCATGACACCGGGCTGCTCGCCGACACCGTCAACCGCGTCTTCCACCTCGACCCGGCGCGCGCCGCCCTCGACGTGCACAACACCGGCTGGCACACCTACCTCGCCCAGCGCGCGGCCGACGACCGGCGCCGCGCCCGCGAACGCGCGAACGCCGAGCGGAAGGCGGCCTCGCTGCGCGCCCAGGCCGACAAGATGCGCTCCCACGTCGCCACCGCCACCGCCGCGAAGAACATGGAACGGCGCGCCGAGCGCATGCTCGCCGGGACGGAGCGGGCGCGGCGCGGCGAGAAGGTCGCACGGATCAGGCTCCCCGAACCCGCGCCGTGCGGCCGCATGCCGCTCGGCGCGATCAGCCTCACCAAGGCGTACGGCACCCACCGGGTGCTCACGGGGGTCGACCTGGCCGTCGACCGGGGCAGCCGCTTGGTCGTCCTCGGGCTCAACGGCGCCGGGAAGACCACGCTGCTGCGGCTGCTCGCCGGCCGCGAACGCCCCGACGAGGGCCGGGTCGTGGCGGGCCCGGGCCTGCGCCTCGGCTACTTCGCGCAGGAGCACGACACCCTGGAGGACGCGAAGACCGTACGGGAGAACCTCGCGGTCGCGGCTCCGCAGCTGACGGATGGTGAGGTGCGCCGCGTACTGGGGTCGTTCCTGTTCGGCGGGGACGACGCGGACAAGCCCGCCGCCGTGCTCTCCGGGGGCGAGAAGACGCGGCTGGCGCTGGCCGGACTCGTCCACTCCGGTGCGAACGTCCTGCTGCTCGACGAGCCCACGAACAACCTCGACCCGGCCTCCCGGGACGAGGTCCTCGCCGCCGTCGGCACGTACCCCGGGGCGATCGTCATGGTCACGCACGACGAGGACGCGATCGACGCGCTACGGCCGGACCGCGTCCTGCTGCTCCCCGACGGGGCGGAGGACCTGTGGAGCCCCGAGTACCGGGGGTTGGTCGCCCTGGCCTGAACGACCGCCGGGCGAAGGCGGTCTCGGGGCGGTCTCGGGGGTCGGGGAGGTCGGTCTCGGGGGTGGTCCCGGGGGTCGGGGAGGTCGGTCTCGGGGGTGGTCCCGGGGGTCGGGGAGGTCGGCCCCGGGGGCGGTCTCGGGGGTCGGGGAGGTCGGTCTCGGGGTCGGTCCCGGGGGTCGGGGAGGTCGGCCTCGGGGTCGGGTGGGGGGAGAAGGCGGCTCCGACCCCTCGGCTGTGCTTCCATGCTCCGATGAGACGAGTCCGTGCCGCCGACGCGGCCGAAGGCCATCCTGTCCTGCGGGTGCGCGAGCGCGCCGGCGCGCCCGATCTGGCGGCGTGCGTGGAGGTGCTCGCGCAGGTGCACAAGAGGGACGGCTACCCCGTCAACTGGCCCGACCGGCCCGCCGACTGGCTGTCCGGCACCGCCGCCCTCGGCGCCTGGGTGGCCGAGCTGGACGGGCGGGTCGTCGGGCACGTGGGCCTGTTCCGGAGCGGCGAGGGCGACGCGGCGCCCGCCCTGTGGAGCGAGCGCTCCGGCGGGGACGTCGGGGCGACGGCGGTGGTCGGCCGCCTCTTCGTCGCGCCGGACGCGCGCGGCCACGGCATCGGCGCGCTGCTGATGGGGCGGGCCGCGCGGGAGGCGCGGGCGCGCGGCCTGCACCCGGTCCTGGACGTGGTCTCCTCCGACGCGTCGGCGGCCGCCCTGTACGAACGGCTGGGCTGGGAGCTGCTGGCCGTCGTCGAACAGGAGTGGGAGCCGGGGCAGCGGGTCGCCCTGCGTTGTTACGCGGCGCCTTCCGAGGGCGGGGCGTCCGCTTCGGGGGCCGTGCCGGGCACCCCCATCGCCCCTTCCGGTGCCGCCACCTCTTCCGGGGCCACCGCTCCTTCCGAGGCCGCCGCTCCTTCCGAGGCCGTCGCCCGGAGCGCCGTCAGCAAGCCCTTCAGCGCCGGCTGAACAGGTGCCCCGGCCCGCACGGCGGCGTGGATCGACCTGACCGGCTCGGGGCTCCTGAGTTCTCGTACGACCACGTCGGGACGGTGTCCGGCGGCCAGGCCCAGTTCCGGCACCAGGCTGACGCCGAGCCCGGCGGCGACGAGCCCCTGCGCGGTAACGTAGTCCCCGCTCTCCACCGTGAAGTCGGGGGTGAAGCCGGCCGCCGCGCAGGCGTCGAGCACCGGGTCCAGGCAAGGGCCCGGCGTCTCACCCGCGATCCAGGGGTCCTCGGCGAGGTCGGCGAGATCGAGTACCGGCCGATCGGCGAGCCGGTGGCCGCGGGGGAGCACCGCGCGATAACGATCGTCCAGCAGATGCACGAACCGGACCCCGTCCACCGGCGCCTGCTCGCGCGGGCCGACCACCAGCGCCAGGTCGGCCCGCCGCTCCTTCACCTCCAGAGCCGGGTCGCCCGGCTCGAAGAGCTTCAACTCGACTTGTACGCCGGGCTGGTCGCGGCGCAGCGCGGCGAGCGCGGGAGCGACGAGGGGTGCCCCGGCCGTGGCGAAGTACCGCATCGAGACACGGCCCGTCCGGCCCGCCCGCAACTCGGCCAGCGCGGTCTCGGCCTCGGCGGCGTGCCGTCCGATGACCGTCGCGTACTCGGCTACCAGGCGACCCGCGTCGGTGGGCCGCACCCCGCGACCGGTCCGCTCCAGGAGCGCGATGCCGGCCTCCTTCTCCAGGGCCGCCATCTGCTGGCTGACCGCCGAGGGTGTGTACCCCAGGTTCCGGGCCGCCGCGGTGACCGACCCACTGGCGACCACCGCCCGCAAAATCTGCATGCGCCGCATGTCGAGCATGGCTCCAGTGTGCGGCAGGACCTGCGGCCTGCGTGCAGCAGGGCTTAACTCTGGGTCCAGATCTTTTCGCTTGTCTTATGGGTGGGGGGGAGGGACGGTAGGGGGGCAGGTACGGGGGCTCCGGCGGGGCCTCCGACGGGGGCCTCCGACGGGGGTGCGTACGGGAGTTGCACGTACGCGGTCCGGCGTACGTACGGAGGTCTGGCCAACCGGCGTACGTATGCGCCCGGAGCCCGTAGGGGAGCCGGGGCGAACCGGCGTACGTACGCGGGGGGTGTGGGCGCGTACGCGGAGGGGGTGGGCGGACCACCTGGCCCGCACTGTGGCCCCTCTGGCACACCCGCACATCCCCCCATCCCCCCCTCCCCCCCATCCGCACATCCCGCCGCCCCGGGCCACGCCCGTCGGCGTGCCCGCCCGCAGGACACTCGCCCCTACAGGAGGCCCCGATGCTCAGCGGCACCCGTGCCACCCCCGTCCGCATGGGGCTGCTCGCCCTGCTCTGGGGTTCCGGATTCCTCTGGATCAAGATCGCCCTCGGCGGCGGCCTCACGCCGCTGCACATCACGATCATCCGATGCGCGCTCGGCGCCACCGTGCTGCTCGTCCTGGCCCGCACGGCCGGGCAGCGGATGCCGCGCGACCGCCGAGTGTGGGGCCACCTCCTCGTGGCCGCCTTCTTCTGCAACGCACTGCCGTTCTTCCTCTTCAGCCTCGGCGAGCAGACCGTCGACTCGGGCGTGGCCGGCGTGCTGAACGCCACGACCCCCCTGTGGTCCCTCGCCCTCGGCCTGATGCTGCGCACCGAACGCCGGCTCGGCCCGCTCCGCCTCGCCGGCCTGCTGCTCGGCTTCGCGGGCACGCTGCTGATCTTCGCGCCCTGGCAACAGACGGGGCTGGCCAGTTGGGGCGCGCTCGCCCTGCTCGCCGCGGCGGCCAGTTACGCCGTCGCCTTCGCCTACATGGCCCGCCACCTCATCACCCGTGACGCCGCCCCGCTCGCCCTCTCCGCCGCCCAACTGCTGACCGCCACGGGGCTGACGACGCTCGCCCTGCCCGCCGCGCCCACCGGCCCGTCCTTCCCGACGTTCACCGCGATCACCGCGGTCGTCGTCCTGGGCACGCTCGGCACGGGCGTCACCTTCCACCTCAACTCCCGCCTGATCGCGGCCGAGGGCCCCACCGCTGCCGCGACCGTCGGCTATCTGCTGCCGGTGGTCTCGGTCGCGCTGGGCGCGCTCGTACTCGGCGAGGAGATCGGCCCGCGAGTCGTGGCGGGGATGGCGGTGGTACTCGTGGGGGTGGGGCTCACGCGTCACCAGAGCCGCAGCGACAGGCTCCCGCTCCTTGGGAGCGCCCCCGACACACTCCGCAGCGATAACCCCAGCGCGGCCCTCAGCGGCAGCCGGCCCGGTCCTCGCCAGTAACGCCGTACCGGCGACGCGATCCCCTGACAGCAGGCCGCAGCCGGCTCCTCGCCAGAAATTCCAGCCTGGCCCTAGGCGAGGAGCGAGCCGAGCGGCATCCCGGCAGCAGCCGCCACCCATCGAAGCACCTCACAAGTCACACCTCACACCTCACAACTCACCCCTCGATCTCGCGCCCCGCTCCCGCAGCCACGCGACGAGGTCGCTCGCTCCCGCCGAGACCGCGATGTCGAGAGGGGTCATCTCGTCGTACCCGACCCTGTCGAGCGCGGCGCCCTGCTCCAGCAGATAGGTGGCTGACGCCAGTTGGCCCCCGTGGCAGGCACCCCAGAAGGCGCTGTCGAGATCGTCGGCGTCCAGCGGACCCGCCGCGACACGGGCCCGGAGCCGGCCGAGAAGCCCCAGCGTCGCCTCGTCCCGCAAGGTCGTCCGCGCCCCGTGCTCCAGCAGCCGCCGCGCGGCCCGCCACTGCCCGAACCCACACGCGTCGGCCAACGGCGTGCCGCCCCCTATGACCGCACCCCTCGCCTCGATGTCCGCCCCGGCGGCGACCAGGGCGTCCAAGGCCGCCACGTCGTCACTGCTGGCCGCCCAGTGCAGAGGCGTCTCGGAGTGCCCTCCGACGAAACGGGCGTCGGGGTCGGCGCCTGCCGCGACCAGGACCCCGATGACTTCGGGCGCCGCGGGGAAATGCCCCGGCCAGTCCGTGGCGATGTGCAGCAGAGTGCGCGTCCCGGCGGCGTCACCGTCCTGCCGGATCGAAGAAGCGGCAAGGCCGGCATGCGTACCGAGCAACGCGCGGAGCGCGGCCACGTCACCCGCGCGAATCACCCCGGTCGCCGCGACGGCCAACGGATCCCGCCAGTCAAGAACTGCCACGCCCCACCCCCAAATCCAACCGGTGACCAGCCCCCCAACCAACTCCTCCGATGCTCTCAGCGACCACTGACAACGGAAGGCGCCACTACCCGCCGGACGGCCCACTCGCGGTACGGCACGACACCGAGAAGCGCGGCGACAACGACGGCGACCAGATGCTCGCGGCCGGCGAGACCGGGGTCGGCGAAGGAACCCATCACCGTGGGAATGACGGCGACGACGAAGAGAACAGGGGCCCGCAGCACCACCGCCGTCCAGGCGAACAGTCCCACGATGGCGGCAGAGGCCCCGGTGTCCACGGCGTGCGCCGCACTGCCGGGTAGGCCGAGACGATCGGGACCGAGCGCGATCATCACCCGCGCCCCGAGCGTCCCGGCGAGCGTCACGGCGTACGCCACCACGAGCGTGCGGGCCCGCCCGAAGAGCAGCTCGGCGAGCGCGAAGGCGAGGAACAACCGGGGCAGCCCGCCCCACACAGACAGATCCACGGCGGGCACGAACAGCGATACGGGCGTACGCAGCAGGGTCAGCCAGAGCGGCTGGTCGGCCCGCACCTCACTGACCACCCGCAGTACGTCGGCACCCACCGCCGTCTGCTGGAACGCGTGCAGGCCGGTCACGGCGAGCACGGCGCACAGGGCCAGTGACACCCCGAGGGGCCCGCGCGAGCGAAGCCCGCGCCACGGCACGACGACGACGTCCCGCACCTCGCGGACCAGGGCTTCCCGCCCCCGGCCCAGCAGGGACAAGACCACCGATATCCGCGACACCCTCTGTCCATCCTCTTCAGGCCGCCACTCGGACGGGCGAATGGGGAGAATACGTGACACGGGGCTGCGGAACCACACCCGCCCGGCTGTCGAGGAAACCGACGCGCGGGAGCCGGTTACCCGGCCGGGGGAATCCACCCCGCGGCAATGGGCCGAACGGGTGTAAACGCACCCGAAGGGCCGGGAGGGCGCCACTAGCATCCGCGGGCATGACCCCTTCCACTGCCGTGACCCCGGAAAAGCAGCGCTCCCTCCTGGGCACCCTCATCATCATCCCGTGGGCCAACGAACCCGCGCCCGACTCCGAGGGCCCCGTGAGGCCCTTCCTGCTGGTGTGCTCCCGCGGGGACGGCCGCGAGGGCCCCGAGGCCGGCACGAAGGCGTTGCGTGCCGAGCTGGAGAAGGCCGGCCTCCCGATCGGTGGGAACGTGACGGACCTGACGCGGGAGACGCGGAGTTCGGTCTCACTGCTGGTGGAGGCCGAGCAGGTGGTGCTCAGCCTGCCCTTCCTGCACGTTCAGTGCCCGGTCTCTTCGCAGTGGCAGCAGGCGGCCTATGAGAACGGCTCGGCCTACCTGCTGTGCGCGCTGCGGCCGTGGCCCGAAGCCGTGCAGGGAAAGCCGGTCGGCGCGGAGCAACTGCGCGCGTTCGTCTCGGACGAGCAGATGGTGCCGACCAGCGCCCGCTGCCTCGTGCCGGTACGCAGGATCCGCCCCTGACCGAGGTGGGTCACCGGCGCACGACCACGACGTACTCAGCCGAAACTGCCATGCCCCCGGAGACTCTCTCCGGGGGCACGGCATTTGTCCTTCTCACAGACGCGTTTCGTTTCGTTTCGTTCGGGCCCGGCTCCGGGCACAGCTTTGCCCCGGGAGACGACGGATATCCGTCACCTGCCGGGGCAATCGCTGTCCCGCCGCTCAGAGATCCGTACCGGCTCACCGGGCAGTGGTCACCCTCACAGTGCCGCTGGCATACATGTGTGACCCGGTGAATTCCGGTGCTTCACCTCGCGGAGCGCGGGGCGGAAACCGAGACGTGGAGGAGAGTCCCAGTTAGTGGACGGTGCCCAGGATCGGCAGCGCGGGCGCGGCCGAGTCGTCGACGTAGTGCGACTTCTGGCGGATCTCGTTGCACTGGAAGGTGCGAGCCTGGTCGAGCACCTCGATGGTCAGGACGTCGATGTCCTGGACCGTCGGGCAGATGTCCCGGATGACCTCGATGCTCTGCGAGTAGTTGCCGTGGACTTCCTCGTCGGCCGAGGCCGGCGTAACCGCCATGCCCGTGGCCGCCAGGGTCAGCATCGTCCCCGCCAGAACCTTCTTGTTCTTCGCGTTCATATTTCGAGCGCTCCTTCCCGGATGACATAGCACCCGGTCCGGGTGCCGACGCGGGACATAACGGGAAACGGCGCCAGAGGTTGCGCACCTGGGGCCTCGTTCACCCAATTGCCTGCTCATGCTGCCTATAAGTGTGATGAGGCTATGTTCATTAGGCGTATGGATGCGGTAACCGGGTGATTGTGGGCCGCCCGGAGAAACGTGAGGGCGGTGACCGGCGTTATCGGTGGTGCTGGCGCACTCACTGGGAGACGCCCACTAAAGCTAGGAAGGTACACACCATGAGTGTGAAGAAGATTGTCGCCGGCTCGATGCTGACGCTGACCGCCACCGGTATGGCTGTTTCTCCGGCCATGGCCGACGAGGAGGTTCACGGGCACTACTCGCAGAACATCGAGATCATCCGCGACATCTGCCCGACCATCCAGGACATCGACGTTCTCACCATCGAGGTGCTGGACGAGGCCCGTGCCTTCCAGTGCAACGAGGTCCGTCAGGGCTCCGCGGTCCACGACAGCTCGTCCGCTCCCGCGCTGCCGCTCCTCGGCCAGGTGGTCAACAAATAGCTTGGGCTCCCCTGTGGCGCTCCTGTAGTAACCCTTTTCGAAGGGAAATGGGCCCCGGGCCCGCGGTCATACCGCGAGCCCGGGGCCCATTGTTCGTGAGCGGGCGGTCGTGCTGTCGAAACCATCAACCGCCGATTTTCCATTGCTGCAAAAGAGTGAATGAGTTTAAAGGTACGGAACCCCGGCTGCTGCGGGACAGTTAGTGGATCTGTCGGCGCCTACCAAAGGCGCCGCAGCTACCCGGACGCAAGGAAGGCACATCACAATGAATGCCAAGAAGATTCTCGCCGGCTCGATGCTGACGCTGACCGCCACCGGTATGGCCGTCTCCCCGGCCATGGCCGACGAGGAGGTTCACGGGCACTACTCGCAGAACATCGAGATCATCCGCGACGTCTGCCCGACGATCCAGGACATCGACATCCTGACCATCGAGCTGCTGGACGAGGCCCGCGCCTTCCAGTGCAACGAGATCCGTCAGCACTCGAAGGTCGTGGATGACTCGTCCGCTCCCGCGCTGCCCATCCTTGGTGCCGTCATCGACTGACGCCCGCACAGTCCGGCGGTAGGCGAGACCCTACTACGGACCCCGGGGCCGCTGTTTTTCAACAGCGGCCCCGGCGTTTGTTTTTGTGCTATTTATTTGTCCGCCGGCTCTTCACAGTTGATGCAAACGTCCTGCGAAGAGCCGACGGGTACGGCGACTGCTCAGCGGTGGTTGCCGTGGACTTCGCCGTGGTAGCCCGAGCCGCTGAAGATTCCGGTGTCGGACGAGGTCTTCAGGAACTCGAAGTTACCGCCACCCCACTCGACGGTGTACGGGTGGTTGCGGTGGTCACCGTCACGGTCGCAAGCAGCGGCCGTGCTCGTGCCGACTGCCATGGCGGCTGCGACAATGGTTGCGCAGGTAATAGCCTTCTTGATCATGTCTACCTTCGGGTCGAATGTCCGTGCCTCCCCAAATATGGGGAAGCATTTGTGGCGATTCTTTCCCCCGTTTCCGCCTGCGCAGACCCGAAGACGCTCGGGCCACTCTTTCGGACATGGGCATTGCGCTATTCGGTCGCAGCAGAAGAGCTATCCCCCGCCGGATGGTGCAATCGCTCACCGAGCCGCCCACGGCACCGCCCCCGGGACTTGTGCGGGCATGACGCCCTGGATGCCGTGGGCTGCGGGGTCGAGGCCTTGGCCAGAGACGTGCCGTCGGGCAGGGGTCCGACCGGAACTGCAACCAAGGAAACGCGGCTGATCGGGGCATCCAAGCTTCGCGCTGAGAGAGTCGTTCGAGTCGATGGCCAGTCCGCGCCGGACCACTGCTGGAGGTCGGCCCAGCAACGCTGGCCGGCCATCGCTACTCGACGTCGGTATCCAGGTCGAGTGCCTCCTCCTCGACCGCGAGGTAGGTGTCCGAGGTCGCTGCCTCCAGGAAACCCTCCTCGCTGGGGAGCGCGAGACGCGGAGCCAGATCGATGAGGTGCATCCAGGAGCCGCTGGCTCCCCTCGTGAAACCTTCACGTACGGAGCGGAGCTGATCGTCTCGCTGTTCCACTCGAACTCTGCGCGCGTACTCCTGAGCAGCAGCGGCTCTTTCCTCGCGCGCGCGATCGCTCATCTGCCCTTCGAGCCGCCGCGCTACCGCGTTCTCCGGGCGCTGAACCGCACGGGGCAGCTCGTCCATGTACATGGGTCGTTCTTCCCGGACCCGCGCGATGACGCGACGCTCTGCGTGGGCCAGTTCGCGGCACGCGCCGTACAGACGTCGGGACATCCCCAGCATCAGATCGGTGCCCGGAATCCGTCCCGTCAGCATGTCCAGGCCGTGCTGTTGCCTGATGTCGGCGTCCCCGGAATCCGGTGCGACGTGACGACGCAGCTCGGCTGTGGGCTCGTCGTTCTCCAACAGTCGGATCGGGGCCCTTCGCGTTGCTGCTGCCTCCGCCTCGGGCCTGCCAACTGCCGTGACGCGCAACCCGCCCCGGGGCAACGACGAAAGTGCCAGATACGTCAGCATGCGCGACCGAGCGAGTTCCAGGAGGGCCTCGTCGTCCTGCTGCAGCGTTTCCTCGTCGGAGGTGTTGCTGGGGTCCCCGGCCGGTGGGTCACCCTCGACGTCGATCATCATGAACAGGCGCCGCTCCAGGCTGGTCCCGCACAGCACCTTCTGATGTGCAACGGGGATGAGAGCGCCGACGTCCAATTGCTGCGCCCCCTTGGTCCTGGGCCCCATGCCGAGCCGACGGCTCCCCTTTGCCTCGATCAGCCACAGCTCGGACGTGGCCGGGTGCGTGCCGAACAGGTCCGGCAGACTGCGCGTCTTGTCCCAGCCGGGCGCCGCGCCTTGTGGAATCGCGCTCTCAGCGTGTGTGGTGGGGCCGAGCCCCATCGTCTGACAGGCCCACTGGGCCATCGTCATGCCCACGTGGTAGCCGAAGGCGGTACGGGTCGAGCTCTCCGTTCCGTGGGTGTAGACGACGCTGGGTACGACCTCGCGCCCGGCCCGTACCAGGTAGGCGGAGAGGGGGTACCGGCGTGCCTTGATCTCGTGGCGTGCGAGACGGGGCGTAGCGGTGATCCAGGAGCTGATGTCCCGTCCCACCGCGATCGTGGCATCCAGGAGCGCACGCCACGTCGTGCCGACCAGATACGCGCCGTCCGCAGGTATGCCGGCGCCCTGGGGCAATGGTTGGTGGGCCAAGGCCACCATCACAGGAGTGGGCCGCGGCGCGGGGGCCAGCGGTGAGCTACGGCGGAGGAACACGGGGACGTCGAAGGCGTCGGGCGCGGACAGCGGGGTATCCACGTTCCCCGCCCAAGCAGGCGGCTGCATGCGCTCACTGTGCCACTGGCGCCCTCGGCCAAGGGCGGTGGGGAGGGTGTGACTCCATTGGCCTCCGCACGGTGTGAACCACCGACGACGCGCCCATGGGCGGGGCATGGAGGCTGACTTGGAGATCTCGCTGTCCGCAAGGCCTGCTTGTCCTGCAGCGCCCTACCGAAGGACCACCCCCGAACCCACGGAGGCGCCCCTGCACCCGGACCACCCCATCGAGCCCCCCTGCCCCGACGCAGCTGACCGCCCGTTCACATGCCGACTCCGTGATCATGGAGTGGAACGGGTACTTCACCGCTGGCGTCCCGTACGAGGCGACGGTGGGGGACCCGGCCGCTGACCCAGCGGCTGGCCAAAACTGCAACCACGGAACGACGAAGGACCCGACCGCTGAACGGTCGGGTCCTTCGGCTGCCCTGGCGGGCGAGTGCGGAGGATACGAGATTCGAACTCGTGAGGGGTTGCCCCCAACACGCTTTCCAAGCGTGCGCCCTAGGCCACTAGGCGAATCCTCCGCCGCAAACAATACAAGACGTTGGGGAGTGCTCGCGAACACGGTCCGGGGGCGGGCCCGGGATCGGTCTCGTCGTGATCGTTCTGGGGTGGTCCGGTCCGGGGGCGCGTCGCTTCCGGGGGTGGGGATCCGCTACTGTGGGGGGCAGCCCCTCACGTGGCGCTATCTGACTGAACTCCCCCAGGGCCGGAAGGCAGCAAGGGTAGGTCGGCTCTGGCGGGTGCGTGGGGGGCGCTTTGCGTTGGGGCGGTCCGGGTTGTCAGTGGGCGCCTATAACCTCGTATGCGTGTCGTCTCTCGCGTTGTACCGCCGTTATCGCCCGGAGTCGTTCGCCGAGGTCATCGGGCAGGAGCATGTGACCGACCCGCTGCAGCAGGCGCTGCGGAACAACCGGGTCAATCACGCGTACCTGTTCAGTGGCCCGCGCGGCTGCGGCAAGACGACGAGCGCGCGCATCCTGGCCCGCTGCCTCAACTGTGAGCAAGGTCCCACTCCCACGCCCTGCGGCGAGTGCCAGTCCTGCCGCGACCTCGCGAGGAACGGCCCGGGTTCGATCGACGTCATCGAGATCGACGCCGCGTCCCACGGTGGCGTGGACGACGCCCGTGACCTGCGCGAGAAGGCCTTCTTCGGCCCGGCGTCGAGCCGGTACAAGATCTACATCATCGACGAGGCCCACATGGTCACCTCCGCGGGGTTCAACGCCCTGCTGAAGGTGGTCGAGGAGCCCCCGGAGCACCTGAAGTTCATCTTCGCGACGACCGAGCCCGAGAAGGTCATCGGCACGATCCGCTCGCGTACGCACCACTATCCGTTCCGGCTCGTGCCGCCCGGCACGCTCCGGGAGTACCTCGCCCAGGTCTGCGGCCAGGAGGACATGGCCGTCGAGGAGGGCGTGTTCCCGCTCGTCGTGCGGGCCGGCGCCGGGTCCGTGCGTGACTCGATGTCCGTCATGGACCAGCTCCTCGCCGGCGCGGGCGACGACGGTGTGACGTACGCCATGGCCACCTCGCTCCTCGGGTACACCGACGGCTCGCTGCTCGACTCCGTGGTCGAGGCCTTCGCCTCCGGGGACGGCGCGGCCGCCTTCGAGGTCGTGGACCGCATCATCGAGGGCGGCAACGACCCGCGCCGCTTCGTCGCCGACCTCCTGGAGCGGCTGCGGGACCTGGTGATCCTCGCCGCCGTGCCGGACGCCGCCGAGAAGGGGCTCATCGACGCCCCCTCCGACGTCGTGGAGCGGATGCAGGCCCAGGCCGGCGTCTTCGGGGGCGCCGAGCTGAGCCGCGCCGCCGACATCGTCAACGAGGGCCTGACCGAAATGCGCGGCGCCACCTCGCCGCGCCTCCAGCTCGAGCTGATCTGCGCGCGCGTGCTGCTCCCCGCCGCGTACGACGACGAGCGCTCCGTCATGGCCCGCCTCGACCGCCTGGAGCGCGGGGGGAACTTCGTCCCGGGCGGGCAGGGCCCCGGCCCCGCCATGGCGTACGTCCCCGGGCCGGAGGCCCACGCGGGCGCCCACCCGGGCGGCCCCGCGCCCGTCCCGCAGGGCCCGCCGGTGCCTCCGGTGCCTCCGGGGGGCGGCCCGGCCGCCGCGCGTGCGGCTGTACGAGGTTCAGGGGCGCCGCAGGGCGGCCCGGCCCCGGAAGCGACCGCCCCGCAGACCCCGGCGCCCCCCTCCCCGGCCCCGACACCGGCGCCCCAGGCGCCGACGCCGCCGCCCGCCGCGCCGGCTCCCGCACCGCAGGCCGCGCCCCCCGCCGCCCCGTCCGGCGAGCGGCGACCGGGCGGTTGGCCCACGGCCTCGGCCCCGGGCGGCGGCCCCGCGGCTGCCGCCCCCGCCGCTCCCGGCGCCTCCGCGGCCCCCTCGGCCCCGCGTCCGGGTGGCTGGCCCACCGCCGCCTCCACCGGAGGGAGCGGGCCCGCCACGGCACCGCCCCCGGCCCAGCAGGCCCCCTCCCCGGCCGCCGCCCCCGCCCCCATGGCTGCCCAGGCGGCCCCTGCGGGCGGCCCCGACCCGCGTTCCCTGTGGCCGAACATCCTGGAGGCGGTGAAGAACCGCCGCCGCTTCACCTGGATCCTGCTCAGCCAGAACGCCCAGGTGGCGGGCTTCGACGGCACGACGCTCCAGCTCGGTTTCGTCAACGCCGGGGCCCGGGACAACTTCGCCAGCAGCGGCAGCGAGGACGTGCTGCGCCAGGCGTTGTCCGAGCAGTTCGGCGTGCAGTGGAAGGTCGAGGCGATCGTCGACCCGTCGGGCGGCTCCGCGCCGCCGCCGGCCGCGGGCAACTTCGGTGGCGGTGCTCCCGCCCCGTCCCGCCCGGCGGCCCCGCCGCAACACCGCACGCCGTCCTCGGCCGCTCCGTCCGCCCCGGCCGCGCCGTCACCCGCCCCGGAGCCCACACCGCCGCCCCGGCCCAACCCCGCCCGGGAACACGTGTCCCCCGAGGACGACATCCCGGCGGACGACGACCCCGACCTCGTCGAATCGGCCCTGTCCGGCCACGACCTGATCGTCCGCGAGCTGGGCGCCACGGTGGTGGACGAGTACCCGAACGAATAGCTCCGGTCCGGGTCACCCGCCCCCGGGGGAGGCGGCCGCCACGGGTGGCCTGGTCCCGGTGGTCAGGATCAGGCGTGGCCAAGGGGGGGCCTGGTCCCGGTGCTCAGGCTTAGGCGTACGCCTGGCCAGGCCCGGGATGCCGCTGCGGGTGATCCCAGTCCCGGTGGTCGGGCCCGGGCGGCCGCCAGGAGTGGCCTGGTCCCGGTGCTCAGGCCCCGGTGCGCGCCAGGGTGGCCCAGTCCCGGTGGCCGGGCCCTGGTGCTCGCCAGAGGTGGCCTGGCCTCGATGGCCAGGCTCAGGCGTAGGCCGAGTGGGCCCGGCCCCGGTGGTCCCCCCCCAGGCATACGCCACGGGGGCCCGGTCTCGGTGCTCGGGTCCAGACGTACGCCAGGGGGGCCCAGTTCCGGTGCTCAGGCCCAGGCGCCCGCCAGAGGGCCCGGTGCCCCGGTGGTCAGGCTCCGGAACCGGCCGCCCCGCCCCGCCCGGTCCCGGTGGTCAGGCTCCGGAACCGGCCGCCCCGCCCCGCCCGGTCCCGGTGGTCTGGACCAGGCGGCCGCCCCGCCCCGTTCCGGCGGTCAGTCCGGCGGACGCCAACGGGGACGCGCCGGGAACTGTAGGAACGTACGACAGGCTCCGGAGCCAGAGCTGGCAGGCCGTACAAAGCCGTCCCGGGTCGCGGGCTAGGCTGACCACCGTGAAGGTCCTCGTCATCGGCAGTGGTGCCCGCGAACACGCCCTGTGCCGCTCTCTGTCCCTCGACTCCGCCGTCTCCGAGCTGCACTGCGCCCCCGGCAACGCCGGCATCGCAGAGGTGGCCGAGACCCATCAGGTCGACGCCCTCGACGGCGCCGCCGTGACCGCTCTCGCCCGGCGACTGGACGCCGGCCTGGTGATCGTGGGCCCGGAGGCCCCGCTCGTCGCCGGTGTCGCCGACGCCGTGCGCGCCGCCGGCATCCCCTGCTTCGGCCCCTCCAAGGAGGCGGCACGCCTGGAGGGCTCCAAGGCGTTCGCCAAGGACGTGATGGCGGGCGCGAGCGTGCCGACCGCCCGGTCGTACGTATGTACGAACGCGGAGGAGATCGACCGGGCCCTGGACGCCTTCGGGGCCCCGTACGTCGTCAAGGACGACGGGCTCGCCGCGGGCAAGGGAGTCGTCGTCACCGACGACATCGAGGCGGCCCGCGCGCACGCCCTCGCGTGCGACCGGGTGGTCATCGAGGAGTTCCTCGACGGCCCCGAGGTCTCCCTCTTCGCGGTCACCGACGGCGAGACGGTCGTCCCCCTCCAGCCCGCCCAGGACTTCAAGCGCGCCCTGGACGGCGACGAGGGGCCGAACACCGGCGGCATGGGCGCGTACTCGCCCCTCCCGTGGGCCGACCCGAAGCTGGTCGACGAGGTCATGGACAGCGTGCTCCAGCCGACCGTCGACGAGTTGCGCCGCCGCGGCACCCCGTTCGCGGGCCTGCTCTACGCGGGCCTGGCGATCACGAGCCGCGGGGTGCGGGTCATCGAGTTCAACGCCCGGTTCGGCGACCCCGAGACCCAGGTCGTGCTGGCCCGTCTGAAGACCCCGCTCGCCGGACTCCTGCTGGCCGCGGCGACCGGCAACCTCGCGGACCTGCCCCCGCTGCGCTGGAGCGACGAGGCCGCGGTGACCGTGGTCGTCGCCTCGCACAACTACCCCGGCACGCCTCGCACGGGTGACCCCATCGAGGGGCTCGACGAGGTGGCGGCCCAGGATGCCCCGCACGCGTACGTCCTGCACGCCGGAACCAGGCGGGACGGCGACGCCGTCGTCAGCGCGGGCGGCCGCGTGCTCTCCGTGACCGCGACCGGCGACGGCCTCGACCAGGCCCGCGAGCGGGCGTACGCCGCGCTGTCCCGTATCCGCCTCGACGGCTCGCAGCACCGCACGGACATCGCGGCGAAGGCGGCGGCCGAGGCGTGACCGGCCTCGCCCACGGGTGACTCCCCGCTGACCCCAGGCCCCGGATCCGACACGGATCCGGGGCCTGTTCGGCATCCACCTTTACCCAAAGCCATTCCATCGAGTGACCGCTGGCCCATCCGGCTGACGACGACCGGGACCCCAACTAGGGTGCGGCGCAAGCGTTCAGGGCGCCCAGAGCCAAACAGACCACCGGCATTGCGATGTCAGTGGCGGGTGCCACAGTGGGGGAATGAGCAGAAGGAACGCCAGCCATGTGCGCCACCGGCTTGTGCCGGTGGCCGAGCAGTAGGCAAGCAGGGGGTGCCATCGGTCGTGTCGGTTACGGGTGTGGAGGTCGGCGCGCAGGCCGCGCGCTCCCGGGCGCTCGCCGTGCTGCGGTTGCGCAGCAGGGCGCTGGCCGTCGCCCTGCTGCCCGCGGCCGCCGCCGTCGTGCTGCTCGCGGGCAGGGCCACGGGGCATGTCGGCGGCGGGAATTGGGACGTCGTGGGCTGGGTCGTGACGGTGCTCGCCGTGCTGGTGCTGCTCGCCGCCGCGGGCGTCTCGCTGGTCGTCGCCCGGGCCAGACCCGCGCTGAGCCCGACGGTCCCCATCGCCGAGAAGTCCGCCCCGGACCTGTACCGCCTGGTCCGGGATCTCGCGGACCGGCTGGACGTGCCCGCGCCCTCGGCGATAGCGCTCACCCCCGACTGCGACAGTTGGCTGGAGGACCGCACGCACCCGGCGCACGGCTCGGCCGCGAAGGACCGGGACGGCTCCCGCGCCACGGACGGCGCGCCCGCCGGCGGCGTGCGCGGCGCGCACCACCGGGCCCTTGACGCGCCGGTGCTCGTCATCGGCTCCCCCTTCCTGTGGTGGATGCGGGTCGGTGAGCTGCGGGCGGTGCTCGCCCCCGTCGTGGCGGGTACGGGGCCCTCCGCGCACCCCGACATAGCCGCCGCCCGGCGCTTCGTGCGGGGGCTCGACGCCGCGGTCGCGGTCGCCTCGGCCCCGGGGCGCAACCCCGTGACCCGGGTGGTGCTCGGTGGCGTCGGCTGGGTTGCCCGGCTGCTCCTGCGCAACTGCCGGGTCCATGCCGCCGAGATGGAGCGGGGTGTCGCCGCGGCCGCCGCGGAGCGGGCCCAGACCGTGGACTACGGCGTGCGGATCGTCGCCCAGGAGCAGGTCGGGCTCGCGTACGCGGGCTGGGACCGGCTGCTCACCCGGGTGGCGCTGCCCGCCTGGCGCATGGGGCGCTGGCCCTCCCGGCTGGACGCCGGGGTGGTCTCCGCGCTCACCGAGCTGTCCCGCAGGGACCGGCTTGCGGAGGGCTTCGCCTCGCGGCTGGGGGAGCGCCCCGCCTGTGACCTGCTGGAGGAGCCCGGATGCGTGGACGAGGCGGCCTCGCTGCTCGCCGCCCGGCTCTTCCACGGCGGCCCCGCCGAGCAGGGGCCGGACTGGGCGCCGGTGGCGTGGCAGGAGTATCCGGACGAGGTCGTCGACCGCAAGTGGCGCATGGACGCGGCGCGGCTGCATCGCGTCCTCGACTCCCTGGGCGTCGGCCACCACGCCGCCGACCCGACCACCCCCGGCCCGGAGGGCCCGACCCTGGCCCGCGTACTGGACCACCTGACGGCCACCGGGGTCCCTGGCGCGCTTGCCTCTGACGTCTCTGACGCCTCTGGTCTTGCTGGCCTGGCTGACGGTCCTGACCTCTCTGACGCCTCTGGCCTTACTGGCCTCGCTGGCGTCTCTGGCATCTCTGACGCCTCCGGCGCCCCTGCCGTCTCCGACGTCTCTGACGCCCTCGCCTCCGGGGCCCAGGGTTCTGGTGGCTCCGGTCGTGCTGCCCTCGGTTCTGACGGCCATGAACCTGACGCCCGCTCCCTGGGCGGTCCCGGTGACGACGCCCGCTCCCTGGGCGGTCCCGGTGACGACGCCCTCGCCCTGGGCGGTCCCGGTGGCGACGCTCACGCCCCCGACGACTCCGACCCCCTCGCCCGGGACGAAGGCCCCGGCGGAGTCCTCGCGGCCGGGCTCAGCGCCGAGTTGGCGCGGGAGGAGGCCGCCGCGCCGGTTCGCTCCGCGCCGGTGGGCCAGGGGCCCGACGAGGCGCTCTGGGACCATGGCGCGCTGCCCCTCTTCCCGCTCCAGCCGCCCCGGACGGGGCGCGAGCTGCTGGCCGACCACGTCACGGCGATGGTGTGCTGCGCGGCCGTGGACACGGCGGGAGCCACCCCGGGCCTCGACTGGCTCGACGGCCCCGCCCTGATGGTCGACGGAGAGCGCGCGGCGGATCTCGCGCCGCGCGTGCTGCGGCTCGTCGAGCACGGCGATCCGTCCGCCCTGCGCGACTGGCTCACCCGCCTCGGCGTCCGCCAGGAGAAGCCGGTCCGCCTCGTCTGACCCCGCCCGACCCGACCCGGCCCGGCCCGACCCGACCCGTCCCGACCCGGCCCGACCCGTCCCGACCCCGCCCGACCCGGCCCGACTCGACCCGTCCCGTCCCGGCCCGGCCGGGGGCCCGGGGCCCGGGGGCCCGGAGAACGTGGGGACCCCGGATCCCCTCCCGCCGCCGCCAATTAACGACGAACGGTGACGGCGCGCGTGCTTAATGTGATGTGCTGGGAGCAGGCGCCGAACCGCGGGAGTCCGTCGGTGGCGCGGGCTCGGGGGAGCGAGGAGGGGAAGACATGGGGCAGGAGCCGATCCGCCGCTGGGAATCGGGCGCGCTGGCGCACGCCGTGTCGGACCCCTTCGGGCAGGGCCCCCTGCCCTGGCTGCGCGGATCCGAGCACTACTTCGACGACACGGGCCACGTGGTGCCCTGGTACGTCGACCCCGCCCAGGCCCCCGGCGCCGGCCTGCCGGCCCCCCGCACCGGCCCGCTGAACGCCGACGACGTGCGCTGCCAGATCAAGGGGTTCACCTCCACCGGCGCCGCCGCCCCCGGCGAGGCGATCGACTTCCACGTCACGGTCGACCCGCCCCAGCAGTTCAGCGTCGACATCTACCGCATCGGGCACTACGGCGGCGACGGCGCCCGGAAGATCACGACCAGCCCGCGCCTGTCCGGCATCGTCCAGCCGGCCCCGCTCACCGCCGACCGCACGGTCTCCTGCCACCACTGGTGGCTCTCCTGGCGGCTGCAGATCCCGAGTTACTGGAGCGTCGGGGCGTACGTGGCGGTGCTCACCACCGACGACGGCTACCGCTCCCACGTGCCCTTCACGGTCCGCGACACGCACCCCGCCGACCTCCTGCTGCTCCTGCCGGACGTGACGTGGCAGGCGTACAACCTCTACCCGGAGGACGGGTGCACGGGCGCCAGCCTCTACCACGCGTGGGACGAGCAGGGCCGCCTCCTGGGCGAGAGCGAGGCCGCCGTGACGGTCTCCTTCGACCGGCCGTTCGCGGGCGCGGGCCTGCCCCTGCACGTGGGCCACGCCTACGACTTCATCCGCTGGGCCGAGCGCTACGGCTACGACCTGGCGTACGCCGACGCCCGCGACCTGCACGCGGGCCGCGTCGACCCCTCCCGCTACCGGGGCCTGGTCTTCCCCGGCCACGACGAGTACTGGTCACCGGCCATGCGCCGCACCGCGGAGCTGGCCCGCGACGGCGGCACCTCGCTGGTCTTCCTCTCGGCCAACACCATGTACTGGCAAGTGGAATTGAGCCCCTCCCCGTCCGGCGTCCCGGACCGGCTGCTGACCTGCCGCAAGCGCCGCGGCCCCGGCCGTCCCGCCCTCTGGCGCGAGCGGGACGGCGGCAAGGCGGCCGAACAGCAACTGCTCGGCATCCAGTACGCGGGCCGCGTCCCCGAGCCGCGCCCCCTCGTCGTGCGCAACGCCGACCATTGGCTGTGGGAGGCGACGGGCGCGCACGAGGGCGACGAGATCGACGGGCTCGTCGCCGGTGAGGCCGACCGCTACTACCCGCGGACGGCGCTCCCCGAGCACCAGGGCCGCATCCTGCTCGCCCACTCGCCGTACGAGGACGCGGAGGGCGTCCGGCGCCACCAGGAGACCTCGCTCTACCGCGCCCCCTCGGGCGCCCTGGTCTTCGCCTCCGGCACCTTCGCCTGGTCCCCGGCGCTGGACCGCCCGGGACACGTGGACACCCGGGTCCAGCGCGCCACGGCCAACCTCCTGGACCGCATCTGCAAGCGGGACTGACCCCTCCCTCTGTACTCCCGCGGCCCCGTACCCCCGGCCCCCCCGGCCCCCCCCGGGACCCCGGACCCCGTACCCCTTGTGACCAGCCCTGATCGCCCGCCGCAGCCGACCCGTGGCCGGGACCGCGCCGTCGATACGGGAGAATCGACACGACTTGGCCTAAAGCACTGGAGGGAACCGTGTCCGGATTCGTAGAAAAGCCCGAGCCGCTGCAGATCCCGGGCCTGGCGCACCTTCACACCGGCAAGGTGCGCGAGCTGTACCGGAACGAGGCGGGCGAGCTGATCATGGTGGCCAGCGACCGCCTGTCCGCCTATGACTGGGTGCTGCCCTCGGAGATCCCGGACAAGGGCCGCGTCCTCACGCAGCTGTCCCTGTGGTGGTTCGACCAGCTCGCGGACATCGTGCCGAACCACGTCATCTCCACCGACCTGCCGCAGGGCGCGCCCGCCGACTGGGAGGGCCGCACGCTCGTCTGCAAGTCCCTGGAGATGATCCCGGTGGAGTGCGTGGCCCGCGGCTACCTCACCGGCTCGGGCCTCCTGGAGTACGGCGACACCCGCACCGTCTGCGGCCTCGCGCTGCCCGAGGGCCTGGTCGACGGCTCGGAGCTGCCCGCGCCGATCTTCACGCCCGCCGCGAAGGCCGCCGTCGGCGAGCACGACGAGAACGTGAGCTACGAAGAGGTCGCCCGCCAGGTCGGCGCCGAGACCGCCGCTCAGCTGCGGCAGGTCACGCTCGCCGTCTACAGCCGCGCCCGGGACATCGCGCGCGAGCGCGGCCTGATCCTCGCGGACACCAAGTTCGAGTTCGGCTTCGACGGCACCGCGCTGATCATCGGCGACGAGGTCCTGACCCCCGACTCGTCGCGTTTTTGGCCCGCGGACCAGTGGGAGCCGGGCCACGCCCAGCCGTCGTACGACAAGCAGTTCGTGCGGGACTGGCTGACGTCGCCGGCCTCGGGCTGGGACCGGAAGAGCGAGCAGCCGCCGCCGGCGCTGCCGCAGGATGTGGTGGACGCCACCCGCGCCAAGTACATCGAGGCGTACGAGCGGCTCACCGGCACCGCCTGGTAGCGCGGGCGGCCGTGAGGACGCACGGGAAAGGCCCCGCTCCGAGGAGCGGGGCCTTTCACTTGAGCGGACGACCAGGTTCGAACTGGCGACCTCAACCTTGGCAAGGTTGCGCTCTACCAACTGAGCTACGTCCGCGTTGCGCCGAAGCGCGAGGACAACTATACCCAACCTCGCTCGCGTGCGAGACGCACCGCCGCATGACGATTCTCCGCCCCGATCTTGGTGGCCGCCGAGGAGAGGTAGTTGCGGACGGTCCCGGGGGAGAGCGCGGCCCGCTCGGCGATCTCCGTGACGGGCGCCCCGTCGGCGGCGAGTTCGAGCAGCTCGGCCTCCCGGGCGGTCAGCGGCGAGTCCCCGGCGGAGATCGCGTCGGCGGCCAACTCCGGGTCCACGTAACGGTTTCCGGCGTGCACGGTACGGATGATCTCGGCGAGTCGCTGGGCGCTGACGGTCTTCGGAACGAAGCCGCGTACGCCCACCGCGAGGGCCCGCTTGAGATGTCCCGGTCTGCCATGACTCGTCACGATCATGGTCCGGCAGTGCGGGAGTTCGTCCCGCAGGGATGTGGCCACACTCACACCGTCGGCGCCCGGCATCTGGAGGTCGAGCACCGCGACGTCGGGCCGGTGGGCCCGCGCCATGGCGAGCGCCTCGGGGCCGGTCGCCGCCTCGGCGACGACGACGAGGTCGTCCTCGAGGCCGAGGAGCGCGGCGAGGGCGCCCCGGATGAGGTGTTCGTCGTCGGCGAGCAGCACGCGCACGGCGCTCACAGCAGGACCTCGCTCCGGGGGGACGCGGCCGCCGCCGGGCCGCTTTCGGTGGCGGGCCGCGGCGACGGCACGGTCGCCGTGAGCCGGAAGCGGCCCCGCCCGGCCGCGTGGTCCAGGGTGCCGTCGACCTCGGCCAGCCGTTCCCTGAGCCCGGCGAGGCCCGAGCCGCCGGCCGTGGGCGCGGCGTCCGGGGCGCCGTCGTTCTCGACGGTCAGCGTCGTACGTTCGTCCGTCACTGTCAGGGTGATGTCGCAGCGGGACGCGTCGCCGTGCCGCAGCACGTTGGTGGCCGCCTCCCGTACGACCCAGCCGAGCGCGGACTGCACGGGGGCCGGCAGCCCCGCCGCCGAGCCGGTGACCCGGCAGCTGATCCCGGCCGCCTCCAGGACGCCCCGCGCCCCGAGGAGTTCCGTCCCGAGATCGGCCTCGCGGTAGCCGCGTACCACTTCCCGCACCTCCCGCTGCGACTCCTGCGCGATCCGCTGGACCTCGACCATCTGGTCCACGGCCTCGGGCCGCCCGCGCCGCGCCAGCTGGACCGCCAGCTCGCTCTTGAGGGCGATGACGGCGAGGTTGCGGCCCATCACGTCGTGCAGGTCCCGCCCGAACCGCAGCCGCTCCTCGGCGACCGCGAGCCGTGCCTCGACCTCGCGGGCCCGGTCGGCCTCCCACATCACGGAGAGCGTCCAGGCGCCGCACCGCGCGGAGAGCAGCGTCAGCAGGGCCCCGAAGGCGATGAGCGCGGCGAACCCGGCGAGCCGCTCGTCGTGCACCCCGACGGCCGCGAATCCGGCCACGGCCACGGCGTCGATCACGGCCATGCGGACGAGGAAGTCCCGCACCGTCCCGGTGAAGGCGAGCGACTGGCCGAACGGCGCCATCAGGTACAGCGTCGTGAAGCCGATCATTCCCTCGGTGACGCCGTCCACCGCCTCCAGGCCGAGGACGAGGCCGAACGCGACGACGAGCAGGGCGCCTCCGACGGCGAGGTCCCGGCGCGGCAGCGGGCCCCGCTTCAGGTAGTGGTCGAGCGAGCGTCGGAGGCTGCGGTTGACGTGCGCGCTCTGCGCGGCGCCCACCGCGATCAGCGCCCAGCCGAGGATCTGCGCGGCGGGCCCGGCGCTCAGGCTCAGGGCGAGCGGCACGGAACCCCAGCTGAGGTAGAAGAGCCAGGGCATGGCGTGCCACATGGCCAGGCTCTGGAACTCGACCTTCTCTATCTGGCGCCGGCGCCGCCAGTCGCGCTGCCAGGCCCGGATCCCCATCACGCCGACCCCTCCCTCAGTGCCGGGGTTCCCAGCGGAACCACCGCCGTACAGCAAACACCGACAGCAGGGTCCAGACCACCGCCGTGGCGAGGGCGCCGAGGGTGTCGCCCGTCGAGAGGTGGCCGGCCCAGCCGCCGCGGACCAGCTCGACGACCGACGAGAGCGGCAGCAGCTCACAGATCCGGGCGACCTTGTCGGGCATGACCTCGAACGGGACGATGAGCCCGGAGCCGATCATCGACACGAAGATCAGCGGCATGCTCATGACCTGGGCGGACTCGGTGGTCCTGCTGAAGCTTCCGGTGACGGCCGCCAGCGCGGCGAACATCACGAGGCCCGCGGCGACCCCGAGCACCACGAGGTGGGGCGCGCTCGGCGCCCCGGCGTCCAGGAGCACCGCGCAGCCCACGCCGAGGACGAGGCACTGCACGATCCCGATCGCGAGCGACGGCAGCGCGGCGCCGGTGAGTATCTCGGCGTCCCGCAGCTCGCCGGTGCGCAGCCGCTTGAGCACCAGTTCCTCGCGCCGGGCGACGTAGACGCCGGTCAGGGTGGCGTACACGGCGAAGAGCAGCGAGAAGCCGAGGGCGCTCGGCAGCACGACGGTGCCGACGGACAGGCCGGTGCCCTTCAGGTCCATCCCCTCGGTGGCCTGCCGCATGCTGACCGGGAGGACGAACGGCACGAACAGCGCGGCGAACAGCGTCCCCTTGTTCCGCCCGAGCAGGGTCATCTCGGCGCGCGCCAGCGCCCGCATCCGCCCCACGGGAGTCGTCACCGTGCTCATGCCGCCATCTCCTTCTCGGCCGAGTCCCCCCGGGAATCCCCGTGTTCCGTGCCCCGCGTCCGCTCGGCGTCCCGCGCGATCCGCAGGAACGCCTCCTCCAGCGAGGCCGCCCGCACGTCGAGCCCCCGCAGCTCGACCCGGGCGTCCCTGGCCCACACCAGCAGCGCCGTGGCGGTCCGCTGGAGGTCCCGCGTCCGCAGCCGCACCCGGCGCCCCGTGCTCTCGTGCCCGCTGACGCCCAGCTCGACGAGGGGCGGCAGATCGCCGACGAAGTACCCCTCGGGCAGTTCGAAGGAGACGTGGGAGGGCTGGGCGGCGACCACGTCGGCGACGCTTCCCTCGGCGGCGATCCGGCCCTCGTGCAGGATCGCGAGCCGGTCGGCCAGTTCCTCGGCCTCCTGCAGGTAGTGCGTGGTGAGCAGCACGGTCGTGCCGCCGTCCCGGAGTTCGCGGACCAAATCCCAGGTCTCGCGGCGCCCTTCGGCGTCGAGGCCGGTGGTGGGCTCGTCGAGGAAGAGCACCTCGGGCCGCCCGATGAGCGCCAGGGCCAGGTCGAGCCGCCGCTTCTCGCCGCCGGACAGCTGCTTGACGCGTACGCGGGAGCGCTTGCCGAGGCCCACCATGTCCAGGGCCTGAGCGGCTGGCCGGGCCCCGCTGGTGCACCCGGCCCACATCCGCACCGTCTCGGCGACGGTCAACTCGGCGGGAAAGCCGCCTTCTTGGAGCATGACGCCGATGCGCGGCCGTACCGCGTCGCGCTCGGTGTACGGGTCGTGCCCGAGCACCCGGACCCGCCCGCCGGCGGGTGCCGCGAGGCCTTCGAGCAGCTCCACGGTGGAGGTCTTGCCGGCGCCGTTGGTGCCGAGGAGCGCGAACAGCTCGCCGCGCCCCACCCCGAAGGAAACGCCCCGCACCGCCTCGAAACCTCCCCCGTACACGCGCCGGAGATCTCTCACGTCGATCACTTGGTCCGTCATGGGAGAAGCTTCCCCCGGTCAGGGGCGCGGCAGCAGTGCGGACTGTCACCGGCCCGCATGACAAATGTCAGAAGCCCCCGCAGGGCCCCCGGGGAGCGGCCACGGAAGCGCACACGAAGAAGGCCCCGGTCGAAATCGACCGGGGCCTTCTTGACTGGAGCGAACGACGAGGTTCGAACTCGCGACCTCAACCTTGGCAAGGTTGCGCTCTACCAACTGAGCTACGTTCGCATTGCCTCCGACCAGCTCTCACTGATCGGCGCGAGCACCAGCTTACCGCAACCAGAGGACTGGTCCGTAAGCGATGCGGAGCGGGTGACAGGAATTGCACACTGCGCCTTCCCCCTGGAAGGGGGATGTTCTACTACTGAACTACACCCGCACGACTCCGTGAGGCCCGGCCTTTCGGCCTCGCCCCTCGGCGTGCTCCAGACTCTAGCTGACCAGCGGGGGTGCAGCGCAAGTCGATCGCCGCGAGGGGCTCGGACCTCGGCGGACGCCGGGTCAGTTGGCGGCCTCGAAGGCCTCGTAGACCTTCTTCGGGATGCGGCCGCGCGCCGGTACGTCGAGCTGGTGCGAGCGGGCCCAGGCCCGGACGGCCGACGGGTCGGGGGAGACGGCCGTGTGCCGGTAGGCCTTGCCGGATCTCGACCGCTTCCGGGCCGCCTCCAGGTACGGGGCGAGTGCCGTGCGCAGTTTCTTGGCATTGGTTTGGTTCAGGTCGATCTCGTACGACTTGCCGTCAAGACCGAACGCGACTGTTTCCGCCGCTTCCCCGCCGTCCATGTCGTCAAAGAGAGTAACTACGACACGCTGCGCCACGAATATCGGTCCCTTCGTGCGACCCACCGCGCTGACGTGCGGTGATGTCGACTGTCCGGCTGTTTTGGGCAAAGTATCGACTATTGTCTTTTCCTTTGTACAGGGCCGGGCATTGAATTGTGAAGTCCGGCCGAATACCTCCGCGTGTCCGCACGCAATGCCGGTCCGTGATCTTTTCCCGGATTCCTCGCGAAGGCCGCCGCTCCGAAACCCGGCGGACCCCCCGGAACGTGACCGCCATCACGTAGGAAGCTACTAATCTACGCGAGTAGAAATTTTGTGCCGGTAGTCTGAAGGGACCTGCTCAGCACCAGCAAGCAGCACACGCCAGCACCACACACCGGGAGTGCCAGTGGCACGCGTCGTAGTCGACGTCATGCTCAAGCCGGAGATCCTCGACCCCCAGGGCCAGGCGGTGCAGCGTGCACTGCCGCGCCTCGGTTTCCAGGGCATCTCCGACGTACGTCAGGGAAAGCGATTCGAACTTCAGGTCGACGGGCCGGTGGACGACGCGGCCCTCGCCCGTATCCACGAGATGGCGGAGACCTTCCTCGCCAACACCGTGATCGAGGACTTCGTCGTAAAGGTGGAGGACGAGAAGTGACCGCTCGAATTGGAGTCGTCACTTTCCCCGGAACCCTCGACGACCGCGACACCCGGCGCGCCGTCCGTGTGGCGGGCGCCGAGGCCGTGCCGCTGTGGCACAAGGACAAGGACCTCAAGCAGGTCGACGCCGTGGTGCTGCCCGGCGGTTTCTCCTACGGCGACTATCTGCGGGCCGGTGCCATCTCCCGGTTCTCCCCGGTGATGGAGTCCGTCATCGAGCAGGCGAAGGCCGGCCTGCCGGTCCTCGGCATCTGCAACGGCTTCCAGGTGCTGACCGAGACCCACCTCCTGCCGGGCGCGATGCTGCGCAACAACCACCTGCACTTCATCTGCCGCGAGCAGAAGCTGCGCGTGGAGAACGCCGGGACCGCCTGGACCGCCGACTACACGGCGGGCCAGGAGATCTCGATCCCGCTCAAGAACATCGACGGGCAGTACACCGCCGACGAGCGGACCCTGGACATGCTGGAGGCCGAGGGCCGCGTCGCCTTCCGCTACCTCGACGGCAACCCCAACGGTTCGCTCCGTGACATCGCCGGCATCACCAACGAGGCGGGCAACGTCGTCGGCCTCATGCCGCACCCCGAGCACGCGGTCGAGCCGCTGGTCGGGACCGGCCGCACCGACGGCCTCGGATTCTTCACCTCGATCCTGAAGAAGCTGGTCAACGCATGACTCTGGACACCGTCAAGCACGCGGCCGAAACGCCCGACGTCAAGCTGCCCTGGGCCGAACTGGGCCTGAAGGAGGACGAGTACGAGCGCGTCCGCGAGATCCTCGGCCGCCGCCCCACCGGCGCCGAGCTGGCCATGTACTCCGTGATGTGGTCCGAGCACTGCTCGTACAAGTCCAGCAAGGTCCACCTGCGCCAGTTCGGCGAGAAGGTCCCCGACAACGACGCGATGCTCGTCGGCATCGGGGAGAACGCCGGCGTCGTGGACGTCGGCCAGGGCTACGCCGTCACCTTCAAGGTCGAGTCGCACAACCACCCCTCGTACGTCGAGCCCTACCAGGGCGCGGCCACCGGCGTCGGCGGCATCGTCCGCGACATCATCGCGATGGGCGCCCGGCCGGTCGCGGTCGTGGACCCGCTGCGGATGGGCGACGCGCACCACCCCGACACCAAGCGGGTGCTGCCCGGCGTCGTCGCGGGCATCGGCGGCTACGGCAACTGCCTGGGCCTGCCCAACATCGGCGGCGAGCTGGTCTTCGACGCCTGCTACCAGGGCAACCCGCTGGTCAACGCCGGTGCCATCGGCGTCATGCGGCACGAGGACATCCACCTCGCCAAGGCGTCGGGCCCCGGCAACAAGGTCATCCTGTACGGCGCCCGCACCGGCGGCGACGGCATCGGCGGCGCCTCGATCCTGGCGAGCGAGACCTTCGACGACACCAAGCCGAGCAAGCGCCCCGCCGTGCAGGTCGGCGACCCCTTCCAGGAGAAGCTCCTCATCGAGTGCACCCTGGAGGCCTTCGCCGAGAAGCTCGTGGTCGGCATCCAGGACCTCGGCGCGGCCGGACTCTCCTGCGCCACCAGCGAGTTGGCGTCCAACGGCTCCGGCGGCATGCGCGTCGAGCTGGACGACGTACCGCTGCGCGACTCCACGCTCACTCCCGAGGAGATCCTCATGAGCGAGTCGCAGGAGCGCATGTGCGCCGTCGTGGAGCCGGACAAGGTCGGGCGCTTCCTGGAGATCTGCGAGAAGTGGGACGTCATCGCCACCGTCGTCGGTGAGGTGACCGACGGCGACCGCCTGGAGATCTTCTGGCACGGCGAGAAGATCGTCGACGTCGACCCGCGCACGGTCGCGCACGACGGCCCGGTCTACGAGCGCCCCTACGCCCGCCCGGCGTGGCAGGACGCGCTCCAGGCGGACGACGCGAACAAGCTGCCCCGCCCGGCGGACGCGGACGAGCTGCGCGCGCAGGTCCTGAAGCTGGTCGCCGCCCCGAACCAGGCCGCGAAGTCCTGGGTCACCGACCAGTACGACCGCTTCGTGCAGGGCAACACCGTGCTCGCCCAGCCCGAGGACTCCGGGATGATCCGGATCAGCGAGGAGAGTGGCCTCGGCGTCGCCATCGCCACCGACGGCAACGGCCGGTACGCGAAGCTCGACCCGTACACGGGCGCCCGGCTCGCGCTCGCCGAGTCGTACCGCAACGTGGCCGCCTCGGGCGCCAGGCCGCTCGCGATCTCGGACTGCCTGAACTTCGGCTCCCCCGAGGACCCGGACGTCATGTGGCAGTTCGCGGAGGCCGTGCGCGGTCTCGCGGACGGCTGCCTGGAGCTGGGCACCCCGGTCACCGGCGGCAACGTCTCGCTGTACAACCAGACCGGCGAGGCCGCGATCCACCCGACGCCGGTCGTCGCCGTGCTCGGCGTGATCGACGACGTGGCCCGCCGCACGCCGATCGCCTTCCGGGAAGAGGGCCAGCTCCTCTACCTGCTCGGCGAGACGCGCGAGGAGTTCGGCGGTTCGGCCTGGTCGCAGGTGATCCACGACCACCTCGGCGGGCTGCCGCCCCAGGTGGACCTGGGCCGCGAGAAGCTGCTCGCGGACATCCTGATCTCGGCCTCCCGCGACGGCATGATCGACGCCGCGCACGACCTCTCCGACGGCGGTCTCGTGCAGGCCGTCACGGAGTCCTGCCTGCGCGGCGGCAAGGGCGCCCGCCTGGTCGTCCCGGACGGCCTGGACGCCTTCACGTTCCTCTTCTCCGAGTCGGCGGGGCGCGCGGTCGTCTCCGTGCCGCGCAGCGAGGAGCTGCGCTTCACCGACATGTGCGGCGCGCGGGGCCTGCCCGTCACGCGCATCGGCGTCGTCGACGGCGACGCGGTCGAGGTGCAGGGCCAGTTCACGCTGCCCCTGAGCGAACTGCGCGAGGCGCACGAGGGCACGATCCCGGGCCTCTTCGCCTGACGGTCACCTCTTGCGAAGCCCCCGCCCGGACCGCACCGTCCGGCGGGGGCTTCGGTGTTCCCGGGTTCGCCACCGCATCCCTCGACCCTCTTGATGGGCATTACGTAATTACGTAAGATCTGCCCATGGATCTGGAAGAGCGGGTCACCGAGCTGGAACGGCGTTTGGCGGAGCTGGAGAGCGCGGGCCCGACCGCGCCCCCCGTGGAGGAGGGCGACTTCTGGGCCCTCGACGCGCTGAAGGCACGGCACCCGGTGGGGCGGGACGCGGACGGTGCCGTGCTGTTCACCGGTGCCGTGCGGACGCCCACCGGGCACCGGTACGAGTGGCAGTACGGCCGACTCACGGAGTCGCTGTTCGAGGACGACTGGTCCGAGGCGGCCGATGCGTTCGCCGCGCTCGGCCATCCCGTGCGGCTGCGGCTGCTGCGGGAGATCATCGCGGGCACCCATACCGCCGCCGAGCTGGCCGCGCTCGACGACATCGGCACGACCGGCCAGATCTACCACCACCTGCGCCAACTGACCGGCGCCGGCTGGCTGCACAGCACGGGACGCGGCCGCCACGAGGTTCCGGCGGGGCGGATGGTGCCGCTGCTCGTGATGCTCTCCGCCGCGCGTCCCTGACCGACCACGCCGACCGCAGCAAGGGGAACGACATGTCCATGGGTATGCGCACATTCACCGCGGTGCTGCAACGCCTGCTGGTGCTCTACGTGTTCGTCCAGGTCGTGGCGGGGTTCTTCGTGGAGCTGCCGTACCCGTACTGGGCGGGCTGGATCCCGATCGTCGCCGTCCTCGCGATCGGCTTCGCCCGGCGCCGGGCCGCCCGCCGGGAGATCGTGGCGGACCCCCCGGCCCCCGTCGAGGTCGAGCCGCCCGTCACCGGCCGCTGGTCGGCGCTGAACAGCCCCGCCGACAAGGTGCCGAGCCACGGCACGCACAGCCTCGGGCAGACCTACGCCATCGACATCGTGGCCGTACCGGAGGAGGGGCCCGCCCGCCCGGCCTTCGCCTGGCTGTGGCCGGTCACACGCCGCAACCGCGCCTTCCCCGCGTTCGGGGCGCCCCTGCTCGCGGCCGGTGACGCCACCGTCGTACACGCGGAGGACGGCCGGCGCGACCACCTCAGCCGCAACTCCCTCGCCGCGCTCCTGTACTTCTTCCTGATCGAGGGCATCGGCAGGACGGTCGGCGGGGCCCGCGGCATCGTCGGCAACCACGTGGTGCTCGACCTCGGCGAGGGCACGTACGCCCTGTACGCGCACGTCGAGCGGGGCTCGCTGACCGTGCGGGCGGGCGACGAGGTGGTGGCCGGACAGCGGCTGGGCGGCTGCGGGAACTCGGGCAACTCCACCGAGCCGCATCTGCACTTCCAGTTGATGGACGGGCCCGACCTGAACGTGGCGCGGGGCGTGCCGTTCAGCTGGCGCGGGATCGGGGTGCCCGGCGGCGGCGAGACGTTCACGGTGCGGGCGGGCGCCGTCCCGGTACCGTGATCCGTATGACTGAGGAGCTGGGACTGCGGGCGCGCAAGAAGAGGCAGACCGCCGCGCGGATCTGGCAGGTCGCCGTGGACCTGTGCTCGGAGCGGGGTTTCGACCACGTCTCCGTGGCGGAGATCGCCGAGGCGGCCGACGTGTCAAAGATGACCGTCTTCAACTACTTCGGCACCAAGGAAGGCGTGATCGTCGCCCCCATGGAGGAGCACGCCGGGGATCCCGCCCGCGCGGTGCGCGAGCGTGCGCCGGGCGAGTCCGCGGTGGCCGCCATGCGCCGCCAGTTCCTGGAGCAGGTCGCCGGGCGCGATCCGGCGACCGGCCTCAGCGGTGACCCGCGCACCCTCAAGGTGCGCCAGCTCATCAACGAGACGCCGACCCTCGCGCACCGCATGGTGATCTTCCACATGCGCAGCGTCCAGCTCCTCACGGACGCCCTCGCCGAGGAGACGGGCGACGTGCTCCTCGCCCGGGTCGCCGCCGCCCAGCTCCTCGGCGCCCGGAACGCGCTCATCATGGAGAACCACCGGCGCACCCTCGACGGCGACCCGCTCGAAGACATCGCGAAGGACTGCGCCGCGTCCGCCGAACGGGCCTTCGGGCTGGTGGAGAAGGGCCTTCAGGGCTACCCCGGCAGCGTCTAGGCTCGACTCCATGCCCCCGGCCAAGAAGCGCACGCGATCGTACGACTCCGCCAAGATCCGCACCGCTGTGCTCACCCAGTCCGGCAACGTACGGGACGCGGTGCGCACCCTCACGCCCGAGCAGCTCGCCCGCCCGACCCGGCTCGGCGACTGGACGGTGCGCGAACTGTCGGCGCACATCGCGATGGTCCTCGGCACCGTCCACCGCTATCTGAGCGCCCCGGAGCCGGCGCGCCACGAAGTGCCGCTCATGGACTGGCCCTTCGCGACCGTCACGGCGGCCGCCCAGGTCGACGAGGACACCCGCGCCCTCGCCGAGACGGCGGGCACGGCGCTGGACGAGCTGTTCGCGCGCACCCTCACCGACTTCGAGCGGTCCCTGGCCGCGGCGCCCGACGAGCGCCTGGTGCCCTCCCGCTTCGGGGCGATGACCCTCGGCGACTTCCTCGTCACCCGCACGGTGGAACTGACCGTCCACACCGACGACTTGAACGACGCCGTGCCGGGCCTCGACGTCCCCCACGACCGGCAGGCCCTGGCCGCCTGCGCGCGCCTGCTCGCCGACGCGCTCGCGCTGAAGGCGCCGGGGGCCTCGACGGAGGTGCGGATCCCGCCGTACGCGGTGGTGCAGTGCGTCGAGGGCCCGCGACACACCCGCGGCACCCCGCCGAACGTCGTCGAGACGGACCCGCTGACCTGGATCCGCCTCGCCACGGGACGTACGGAGTGGGCGAGCGCCCTGGCCGCGGCACAGGTCAGCGCGAGCGGGGAACGGGCCGATCTCTCGGGGCTGCTGCCGCTCATGGCCTAGGGCGTCCGTCACGGGTCGGCCCCCGGCGCCGATCACGGGATGCCCCGGCCGGCGGAGCCGAGGGAACCGACACCCCCGCTCGTCCCGTCCCATCGCCATGCACACGCAGCGTCTGACCCTGACCCTGACCGCGCTGGCCTCCGCCGGGCTGCTGCTCACCGCATGCGGCACCGACTCGGGAGCCGGCTCCGAAGGCGGCTCCGACAGCCGTTCCGTGGCGAGCGAGGCGCCGCTCACCGGCGTCCGGTGGAACGTCGAGAGCGTCACCGCGGGCGGCAAGAGGTACGCGGCCCCCGACGGCGCCCATCTCAAGATCGGCAAGGACGGCGGGGTGCGCGGCAACCTCGGCTGCAACGACGTCACCGCCAAGGCCGAGGCGAAGGACGGCCGCATCACCTTCGGCGCCCCCGCCACCACCCGGAAGCTGTGCGCGGGCACCGCGATGAGCACCGAGCGCAGGCTGCTGAAGCTCTTCGACGGCACCGCGCGCTACGCGATCGAGCGCGAGACCCTGAAGCTCACCACCGCCGACGGCACGGTGATCCAGGCGCACGCCGAGCGGGAGAAGTAGCCGCCTCCCGGCGGGACCCCGACGGCGGCGGGACCTCAGCGGTAGGGCAGCAGCTCCCTGTCCGTCCGCTCCCACGCCGCCTTCAGCTCGGCCAGCAACCGCGGTTCGGCCGCCGCCCGGTCGGCCTGCTCCCGCCGGTCGGCCGCGAGGTCGAACAGCTGGTCCGCGCCGTCCTTGCCCCGGTAGTACTTCCACGCCCCGCGCCGCAGCGCCCGCTCCCCGCGCACCCGCCAGAACAGCTCGCGCGCCGGGAGGCGCGCGCCCCTGAGCAGATACGGCGCGAGACTCGTGCCGTCCAGCGGATACGCCGGGTCGGGCCGGGCCCCGGCGATCTCCAGAAGGGTCGCCGTCCAGTCCGGCGTGAAGACGGGCTCCTCGCTGACCTGCCCGCCATCGATCCGCGCCGGCCACCGCACGAGGGTCGGCACCCGGATGCCGCCCTCCTTCAGCGACCCCTTGTTGCCGGACAGCGGCCAGTTGTACGAAAAGCGCTCACCGCCGTTGTCGGAGGCGAAGAACACCAGCGTGTCCCGCTCCTGCCCGGACTCCCGCAGCGCGCGCAGCACCTCGCCGACGGACCGGTCCAGGTCCTCGACCAGCTGCGCGTACTTCTCGACGGAGCCGCCGTCCTGGTGCCAGAGCGCGCCCTTGTCGCCCGCCTTGATCCTGCGTACGATCTCGGCGCTCTGCTCCTCGTCGCCGTCCGCTATCCAAGGCCAGTGCGGGGTGGTGAAGTTGAGGTTGAGCAGCCAGGGCCGCTCCCCGTGGTCCCGCCGTACGTAGGCGCTCGCGCGCTCGGTGAGGACGCGCGTGTAGTACCTCAGGTCCTTGTACTCGGCGTCGCCTTCGCGGACCTTCCCCTCGTAGAGGTCGTACTCCCCGCCGAGCCCCAGCTTCGAGTAGTACTCCAGGGCGCCGCCGAAGTTGCCGAAGAACTCGTCCCAGCCCGAGCGGGTGGGGGAGTAGTCCGGCAGGTAGCCGCAGTGCCACTTGCCGATCAGGGCGGTCGCGTACCCGGCGCCGCGCAGCAGCGAGGCGAGCGTGGGATGCGTCGGTTCGAGGCCCACCGACTTGTCGGCTATGGGCTCCGCGAGGCCGCCCTTCGTACGCCCGGGGAAGCGGCCCGTGTACAGGCTGAAGCGGGTCGGGGAGCAGGTCGCGGACCCGGCGTAGGCGTCGGTGAACCGCACCCCCTGGCGGGCGAGGCGGTCCAGGTGCGGCGTCCTGATGTGCGGGGAGCCGTACGAGGACAGGTCGGCCCAGCCGAGGTCGTCGCCCAGGATGAACAGGATGTTGGGCCGCTTCGAGCGCCGCCCGCGCGCGGCGGCGAAGGGACGCTCGGCGGCCTCCGCCTCGGCGGTTCCGGCACCCGCGCCCACGCCGGCGGCGGCGGCGGCCGCGCCCGCCACCCCGCCGGCGAACGAGCGCCGGGAGAGCGGGGAGGGCCGGGAGGGCCGTGACAGTCCATGAGATCGCATGGAAGAGGAGCCTTCCGGCGCGCCGGAAGGGGCGTCAACGGCCGCCGGCCCCTGTTCACAAGGCTGTCGTCCCCGTTCACAGAGCCGTCGTGCGCCCGCAGCACAGAGGCGGCGATCCGGCCGCGCTCACCCTCCGTACAGGGGTCGTATCCCCAATTCGGACCAGTGGTCGATCTCGCCTACACTCGAAGATGTGCCACGTGGTGACGGTCGACTCAATCACGATCTGCTCCCCGGCGAGAAAGGCCCCCAGGACGCTTGTGGCGTCTTCGGTGTCTGGGCTCCGGGCGAAGAGGTCGCAAAGCTCACGTACTTCGGGCTCTACGCCCTCCAGCATCGGGGCCAGGAATCCGCGGGAATCGCGGTCAGCAACGGCTCCCAGATCCTCGTCTTCAAGGACATGGGCCTCGTGTCCCAGGTCTTCGACGAAACCTCTCTCAGCTCGCTCCAGGGTCATATCGCGGTCGGTCACGCCCGCTACTCGACCACCGGCGCCTCCGTATGGGAGAACGCCCAGCCGACGTTCCGTGCCACCGCGCACGGCTCCATCGCGCTCGGGCACAACGGCAACCTCGTCAACACGGCCCGGCTCGCCGAGCTGGTCGCCGAGATGCCCAAGGAGAACGGCCGCGCGACGCAGGTCGCCGCGACCAACGACACCGACCTGGTGACGGCTCTCCTCGCGGGCCAGGTGGACGACGACGGCAAGCCGCTGACCACCGAGGAGGCCTCGGCCAGGATCCTCCCGCAGGTCCGGGGCGCCTTCTCCCTCGTCTTCATGGACGAGCACACGCTGTACGCGGCCCGCGACCCGCAGGGCATCCGCCCGCTGGTCCTCGGCCGCCTGGAGCGCGGCTGGGTCATCGCCTCGGAGTCCGCGGCGCTCGACATCTGCGGCGCCTCCTACGTCCGCGAGATCGAGCCGGGCGAGTTCGTCGCCATCGACGAGAACGGCCTGCGAACGTCCCGATTCGCGGAAGCGAAGCCCAAGGGCTGTGTCTTCGAGTACGTCTACCTCGCGCGCCCCGACACGGACATCGCCGGGCGGAACGTCTACCTCTCGCGGGTCGAGATGGGCCGCAGGCTGGCCAAGGAAGCCCCGGTCGAGGCCGACCTGGTCATAGCGACCCCGGAATCGGGCACCCCCGCCGCGATCGGCTACGCGGAGGCCTCCGGCATCCCCTTCGGCGCCGGCCTGGTCAAGAACGCCTACGTCGGACGTACGTTCATCCAGCCCTCGCAGACGATCCGGCAGCTCGGCATCCGGCTGAAGCTGAACCCCCTCAAGGAAGTCATCAAGGGCAAGCGCCTCGTGGTCGTCGACGACTCGATCGTCCGCGGCAACACCCAGCGCGCCCTGGTCAAGATGCTCCGCGAGGCGGGCGCCGCCGAGATCCACATCCGGATCTCCTCGCCGCCCGTGAAGTGGCCGTGCTTCTTCGGCATCGACTTCGCCACCCGCGCCGAGCTGATCGCCAACGGCATGACCATCGAGGAGATCGGCTCCTCCATGGGCGCCGACTCCCTCTCGTACATCTCCATCGACGGCATGATCGAGGCGACGACCATCGACAAGCCGAACCTCTGCCGCGCCTGCTTCGACGGCGAGTACCCGATGGACCTGCCCGACCCCGAACTGCTCGGCAAGCAGCTTCTGGAGACGGAACTGGCCGCGGGCCCGGCGGGCACCGCCGCCGCCGACGCGATCCGTCGCCCGTAAGACCCCACGCAGTACGACACGAAAGTTCTCACCGTCATGTCTGAGACCACTGGTGCCAGCTACGCAAGCGCGGGCGTCGACATCGAGGCGGGCGACCGCGCCGTCGAGCTGATGAAGGAGTGGGTCAAGAAGACCCAGCGCCCGGAGGTCGCGGGCCTCGGCGGCCTCGGCGGCTTCGCCGGGCTCTTCGACGCCTCCGCCCTCAAGCGCTTCGAGCGCCCCCTGCTCGCCTCCGCCACCGACGGCGTCGGCACGAAGGTCGACATCGCCCGCCAGCTGGGCGTGTACGACACCATCGGCCACGACCTCGTCGCGATGGTCATGGACGACATCGTCGTGTGCGGCGCCGAGCCGCTGTTCATGACCGACTACATCTGCGTGGGCAAGGTCCACCCCGAGCGTGTCGCCGCCATCGTCAAGGGCATCGCGGAGGGCTGCGTGCTCGCCGGCTGCTCCCTCGTCGGCGGCGAGACCGCCGAGCACCCGGGCCTGCTCGGCCCCGACGACTTCGACGTCGCGGGCGCCGGCACGGGCGCGGTCGAGGCGGACCGCCTGCTCGGCCCGGATCGCATCCGCAAGGGTGACGCGGTCATCGCGATGGCCTCGTCCGGTCTTCACTCGAACGGGTACTCGCTCGTACGGCACGTGGTCTTCGACCGCGCCGGCTGGACGCTGGACCGCCGGGTGGAGGAGTTCGGCCGCACGCTCGGCGAGGAGCTCCTGGAGCCCACCAAGATCTACTCCCTGGACTGCCTGGCGCTCACCCGCACCACGGACGTCCACGCCTTCAGCCACATCACCGGCGGCGGCCTCGCGGCCAACCTCGCCCGGGTCGTCCCCGACGATCTGCACGCGATCGTGGACCGCGGGACCTGGACCCCGGACGCCGTCTTCGACGTCGTCGGTGCGGTGGGTCAGGTCGAGCGGCTCGAACTGGAGAAGACGCTGAACATGGGCGTCGGCATGATCGCGATCGTCCCCGAGGAGTCGGCGGACGCGGCGCTCACCACCCTCGCCGACCGTGGCGTGGACGCCTGGGTCGCCGGTGAGATCACCGAGCGCGGCGAGCACACCACGGGCGCGGCCCTCATCGGCGACTACGCCAAGTAGGACGCCCGGAAGGGCCCACAGCAGCACAAAACCCGGTCCGGGGTGGTGACCCACCCCGGACCGGGTGAAGTGCAGTCGCTACAACGAGGTCAAGCGCCGCGGCGCTGCGACGACGGGCCGGACTCGTCGGAGTCCTCTTCGTCGTCGACGTTGTACAGATCCGCGTACTGGGCGTACGGGTCGTCTTCCTCGTCGTCGTCCTCGAACGGCTCGCCATTAGGTGGCTGTTGCGAAGTCGAAGCGCCCAGCTCATTGGCCAGACGCGACAGATCAGTCCCGCCGCTGCTGTACTTCAGCTGGCGGGCGACCTTCGTCTGCTTGGCCTTTGCCCGGCCGCGCCCCATGGCTCGACCCCCTCGGATACGGGGCTCGACGGCCCCAGAGTCTTGACACGCGTTCATGATCTAGGACGGACTCTCCTCGGAGAGACCGGTCCGTAGGGCTTCCACGGTACCTGTTCCTGCGGCCATACGGTACGTCGCCCGCAGGACGCGCCTCGGCGCAGAACCCGCGAGGAGCCCCGTCCTCGCTGGTCAACTGCGATTTTAACCTCTTCTTGCCGGGCGACCCGCCGACGGGGGTGAGTCTTGTCTCCCGAATCCCGCCGGCGGGGCCCGCGCCGTGCGCTCAGCGCGCGTCGGCCATCCGCTGCTCGGCGATCCGGTCGGCCGCCGCAGCCGGCGGAATCCCGTCCTTCTTCGCACGAGCGAATATTGCGAGCGTGGTGTCGAAGATCTGCGCGGCCTTGGCCTTGCACCGGTCGAAGTCGAAGCCGCGCAGCTCGTCGGCGACCTGGATGACCCCGCCCGCGTTCACCACGTAGTCCGGCGCGTAGAGGATCGAGCGGTCGGCGAGGTCCTTCTCGACGCCCGGGTGCGCGAGCTGGTTGTTGGCGGCCCCGCACACCACCTTCGCGGTCAGCGCCGGCACGGAGGCGTCGTTCAGGGCGCCGCCGAGCGCGCAGGGGGCGTAGATGTCCAGGCCCGCCGTGCGGATCAGCGCTTCGGTGTCCGCCGCGGCGGTGACCGACGGATGCCGGTGGACGATCCGGGCCACGGCCTCCTCGCGCACATCGGTGATCACGACCTCGGCGCCGTCCGCCAGCAGGTGCTCCACCAGGTGGTGCCCGACCTTGCCGACGCCCGCGACGCCGACTTTGCGACCGCGCAGGGTCGGGTCGCCCCACAGGTGCTGGGCCGAGGCCCGCATGCCCTGGAAAACGCCGAAGGCGGTGAGCACGGAGGAGTCGCCGGCGCCGCCGTGCTCCGGGGAGCGCCCGGTGGTCCAGCGGCACTCGCGGGCCACGACGTCCATGTCCGACACGTACGTGCCGACGTCGCACGCCGTCACGTACCGGCCGCCCAGCGAGGCCACGAAGCGGCCGTAGGCCAGGAGCAGGGCCTCGCTCTTGATCTGCTCGGGGTCACCGATGATCACGGCCTTGCCGCCGCCGTGGTCGAGGCCGGCCATGGCGTTCTTGTACGACATCCCGCGCGCGAGGTTCAGCGCGTCGGCGACGGCCGCCGCCTCGTCCGCGTACGGATAGAAGCGGGTGCCGCCGAGGGCGGGCCCGAGGGCGGTGGAGTGGAGGGCGATGACGGCCTTGAGGCCACTTGCGCGGTCCTGGCAGAGCACTACTTGCTCATGGCCGCCCTGATCCGCGTGGAACAGGGTGTGCAGGACGCCGTTGTCTGCTGCGGTCACTGTGGTGACTCCCGGTCGGGTGGCGGCAATGGACGGGCTCCCGTACGGGTGGCGGGGGCCCGTTGGGCATGACACTAGAGCCTGTCCACCGCCGGGTTCGGCCATGGCACGATCAACAGTGTTTTCCGGTCCGTCCGCGGGGGAGGGAGCAGCCGTGCCCAAGGTGTCTTCGGTGACGGTCCCCTATGCGTCCTACTTGCGTGTCTACGAGCCGCTTGCCGCTTTTCCCGAGCCGGAACGCGCTCACTGGGAGCGCTACGCCCGGCGCCGGGACCGCCCCTCGTACCAGGACGAGCTGCGCCGCTCGCTGGCCGACCTGGTGCCGACGCCGCCCGTCCCGGTGCCGGTGCACGAGAGCGGCGACGCCTTCGTGGTGGAGGTCGACGGAGTGCTGTGCGTCTGCCCGTGGCGCACCCGGCTGCGCGGGTGGCAGGCCCTCGGCACGCTCGCCGAGCAGCTGCCCACGCCCGTCCTGGACGCGGTGCTCCCGCCGGTGCTGCGCCGGCAGACGGCCGCGGACTACGAGCGGTGGCTGGCCCGCAACCCCGACGCGCGCCCCTGGATCCGTACGTCCACGTGGCAGGTGCCGCTGCACTGGTTCGTGCTCGTCTCGGAACAGGAGCGAGACCATGACAAGGGCGACAAGGCTGACAAGGGCGACAGGCCCGACAAGGCCGACGAGGCCGACAAGGGGGAGCCGGGCGCCGCGCCGGTCCTGCGCTACCGCACACCCATGGTCGAGGCCAGGCGCCGGGTGGCGCGGGGTCTGAAGACGCTGCGGGAGGCGCTGGACGAGGCGCCGGTCGTCGAGAGGCTGGTGGACGTCGGGCGGTGGCTGGAGGAGTTCCACCCGCGCTCCCTGGTCGAGCTGGACTACGGCGGCCTGGTGCACGCCGTCTCCGAGGAGGAGCTGGAGGAGGACCACTCGGCGGCGGATGTCGCCGAGGGGATCGAGGCGCTGCGCACCGGCGACGACGAGGGGGCCGGCGAGGCGTATGCGAGGCTCGTGGAGCGATGGCGGGCGGTCCGGGACCTTCAGTTCGCGAACTGAGGGCCGGCGCGCACCGGGTGGCGGGACGTAGGTCCCGATCCGGGCCTTTGTGTCAAGCGTGACGGACCGCACTTTACCGCGCCCTTGCGCCCATCGCCCCTCCTCGTGCCAAAATAGGACAAGGAGTCCGGGGAGGACTCCTTCCGTCCGAGTAAGGGCGGATTGCTCTGCATTGCACGCTATGGGGGGTCCTGTTGACTCCTGATCGCTCTGTGACTGATCGTCACGGGTGCGTGACTGTCCGCTATGGCATGGTCCATCGGCTTCCGTCGGTGATGAACACCTGGGAGGGCAATTCCATCGGTTTGGCCGACGTGGCTGGACGGATGGTGTAGTTGTAGTGCCGAGGACAAGCCGTTCGTCCTATAACCGACTCGACTCGCGTCCGCCATTTCGGGCAACGCGGGTCAAGGTGCAGAATTTAGAGGAATGAACCGAGAAGGTTCGGTTCTCCCGAGGAGGCCGCTCATGACCGCTCGCACCCCTGATGCCGAGCCGCTGCTGACCCCGGCTGAGGTCGCCACGATGTTCCGCGTCGACCCGAAGACGGTGACGCGCTGGGCCAAGGCTGGCAAGCTCACGTCGATTCGCACGCTCGGCGGACACCGCCGTTACCGCGAGGCTGAGGTCCGCGCACTGCTCGCGGGCATTCCGCAGCAGCGCAGCGAGGCCTGACGTACGCCAGAAGTACCGCTCAACCAGCAGTAACCCGCACAACTCGGGCGAAGAGCACCACTGCTGCCGGGTCCCCCAACCCGGTCGTACGTCCGACATATAGCTACACGCGACGCGGTCCCCGCCCCAACGGGTGCCACGCCTGAGCCGCATGGGTGAGTCGTTCGATCGCGCTGGACTCCGCCGGGTCCAGCGCGATTTTTTTGTGCGCCGGCGCGGGTGTGCGGGCGGGCCCGGGGGCGGGCCTGGCACCCCCCGAGAGGGCCGCGCGGGGGCTGTGCGGGGGTCGCGTGGGGGCGTGGGCGGTGCGAGGCGGGCGCGTCCGGGGGGTGGTGCAATTGCACATATTAAATTGGCCCGTTGTAGGAAGGGTGTAAGTTCGGGCCTTTCCAAAACTTGTTCGGTGACACCCGTCACACGCCGCGCGCCTTGTTGTGTGAGTTGTCGCTGCGCTAAAGGGGTCAGGGGCCGGCGGGGCTCTCGTCGCCGTCGCCCTCGTCGGGTTCGCCGCACCCGTCCTCGCGGCCCTGGGTGGGCTCCTGAGCGAGCCTCAGCAGCCGATGGCAGATGGGGCAGTGGCGCGTCAGGTGGCGGTAGCCGGAGGCCGCCGCGAGGTGCGCGCGCAACAGGGCCCGGGTCTCGTGCCGCGCGGACGCGGAAGAAGCAGACATGCGTCACCTCCCGGGAGCCTGCCGTCGACTCCCTGATGTCCGGGGTACCGGCGGAATGTGACGCCGTCAAGACACGCGCCCGAGAACACGCCGGAGGCCGTAGGGGCCGGGTGGCCTGACATGCGAAAGACCCCGTAACCGATGCGGTTACGGGGTCTTCCTCTACTGCGGTCCTGACGGGATTTGAACCCGCGGCCTCCACCTTGACAGGGTGGCGAGCACTCCAAACTGCTCCACAGGACCTTGCTCGCGGCACTCGCTCGCGCGCTGTGCTGCGAGACAGGACTCTACAGCAGCGCAGGCCCGGCGGTCGAACTCACCCTGCGTGCCCGGGTGCTCACGGCGCCAGCGCGTCGATCGCCTTCACGATCCGCTTGTCCGAGACGGGGAACGCCGTGCCGAGCGCGTGCGCGAAGTAGCTGACGCGCAGCTCCTCGATCATCCAGCGGACGTCCAGGACCTCCTGCGGCACGGGCCGGCCCCGCGGCAGCTGTTCCAGGAGCCACAGGTACTCGTCCCGCATCTCGTGGACCTTCTCCATGCGGCTGGTGTCCCGCTGCGCGTTCGTCGGCATCTGCTGGAGCCGCCGGTCCGCCGCCATCATGTAGCGCATCAGGTCGGGCAGGCGCCGCAGCCCCGTCTCCGTCACGAAGCCCGGCTTGACGAGGGCGTCCAGCTGCTGCCGCACGTCCGCGAGGTTGGCGAGCAGCACGGGGCTCCTGGTCGACTTCAGGCGCCGCTCACAGGCCTGCCAGGCGGCGAGGACCTGCTGCACCTGCCCGACGGCCCGCACGGTCGTGTCCACGATCTCCGCGCGCACCTTGTCGAAGAGCTTGCGGTAGGACTCCTCGTCCCAGGCGGGCCCGCCGAAGTCCGCGATCAGCTTGTCCGCCGCCGCCATCGCGCAGTCGTCGAAGAGCGCCTGTATGGAGCCGTGCGGATTCGCGGACAGGGCGAGCTTCTGCTGGTTCGTCAGCTTGTCCGAGGCGAACTTGCCCGGGTTGACCGGGATGTTGCGCAGGATGAGCCGGCGGGTGCCGCGCCACATCGCCTGCCGCTGCTCCGCCTCGGTGTCGAAGAGGCGTACGGAGACGGTGTCGCCGTCGTCCACGAGGGCGGGGTAGGCCTTCACGGGCTGTCCGGCCCGCCGCGTCTCGAAGACGCGGCTGAGCGCGCCGATGCTCCAGTCCGTCAGCCCCGTGCGCTCCACCGCCGAGCCGCCCGTCCGCTCGGCGGTCGCGGCGGCGGCCTGCGAGAGCGCCTGGCGGGCCTTCGGCTTCAGCCGCAGCTTGAGCGCTTCGAGGTCCTTGTCCTCGGCGAGCTTGCGACGCCGCTCGTCGATGATCCGGAACGTGATCTTCAAGTGGTCCGGCACGCGCGTCAGATCGAAGTCGTCGGGCGAGACGGGCACCCCGACCATCCGCTGGAGCTCGCGCGCCAGCGTGACGTGCAGCGGCTCCTGCAACGGCACCGCGCGCTCCAGGAACGCCTTCGCGTAGTTCGGTGCCGGTACGTAGTTGCGCCGGATCGGCTTGGGCAGGGAGCGGATCAGCTCGATGACCACGTCCTCGCGCAGGCCCGGGATCTGCCAGTCGAAGCCCTCGTCCGTGACCTGGTTCAGGACCTGGAGCGGGATGTGGACCGTGACGCCGTCCGCGTCCGCGCCGGGCTCGAACTGGTAGGTCACCTTGAACTTCAGCGGCCCCTGGCGCCACGAGTCGGGGTAGTCGTCCTTGGAGACGTCACCGGCCTTCTCGTTGATGAGCATCGAGCGCTCGAAGTCGAGCAGTTCGGGCTCTTCGCGCTGCTTCTTCTTCCACCAGGAGTCGAAGTGCGCGCCGGACACGACGTCCGCCGGCACCCGCTGGTCGTAGAAGTCGAAGAGCGTCTCGTCGTCCACGAGGATGTCGCGGCGCCGGGCGCGGTGCTCCAACTCCTCGACCTCGGTGAGCAGTTTGCGGTTGGCGGCGAAGAATTTGTGGTGCGTGCGCCAGTCGCCCTCCACGAGGGCGTTGCGGATGAACAGGTCGCGGGAGACCTCGGGGTCGATCCGGCCGTAGTTCACCTTGCGGTCGGTGACGATCGGGACGCCGTACAGCGTGACCTTCTCGACCGCCATCACCGCCGCCTGGTCCTTCTCCCAGTGCGGCTCGCTGTACGTGCGCTTCAGGAGGTGCTGGGCGAGCGGCTCGACCCACTCGGGCTCGATCCTCGCGTTGACCCGGGCCCACAGCCGCGAGGTCTCCACCAGCTCGGCCGACATGATGAAGCGCGGGGGCTTCTTGAAGAGCGCCGAGCCGGGGAAGAGCGCGAACTTGGCGTTGCGGGCACCGATGTACTCGTTGCGCCCGCCGCGCTGCTTGGGGTCACCGTCCTTGGCGGCCCTGCCGTCCTTGGACTCCTTCACGTCCTTCATCCCGATGTGGGAGAGGAGGCCGGCGAGGAGGGAGACATGGACGCGGTCGTCGGGCGCGTCCTCGTCGTTGACGTGGATGCCCAGCTGCTTGGCGACCGTGCGCAGCTGCGCGTAGATGTCCTGCCATTCGCGGATGCGCAGGAAGTTCAGGTACTCCGCCTTGCACATGCGGCGGAACGACGACGAGCCGCGCTCCTTCTGCTGCTCGCGGACGTACCGCCACAGGTTCAGGTAGGCGAGGAAGTCGCTCGTCTCGTCCTTGAAGCGGGCGTGCTGCTGGTCGGCCTGGGCCTGCTTCTCGGCCGGGCGCTCGCGCGGGTCCTGGATGGAGAGCGCCGCCGCGATCACCATGACCTCGCGCACGCAGCCGTTCTTGTCGGCCTCCAGGACCATCCGGGCCAGGCGCGGGTCCACCGGCAGCTGGGCCAGCTTGCGGCCCTGCTGCGTGAGCCGCTTCTTCGGGTCCTTCTGGGTGGGGTCCAGCGCGCCCAGCTCGTGCAGGAGCTGCACGCCGTCGCGGATGTTGCGGTGGTCCGGCGGGTCGATGAAGGGGAACTTCTCGATGTCGCCGAGCCCGGCCGCGGTCATCTGGAGGATGACGGAGGCGAGGTTCGTACGGAGGATCTCCGCGTCCGTGAACTCCGGCCGGGAGAGGAAGTCGTCCTCGCTGTACAGGCGGATGCAGATGCCGTCCGACGTACGGCCGCAGCGGCCCTTGCGCTGGTTGGCGCTGGCCTGGCTGATCGCCTCGATGGGCAGCCGCTGCACCTTCGTGCGGTGGCTGTAGCGGGAGATGCGGGCCGTGCCGGGGTCGATCACGTACTTGATGCCGGGCACGGTCAGCGAGGTCTCGGCGACGTTCGTCGCGAGGACGATCCGTCTGCCCGTGTGCTGCTGGAAGACGCGGTGCTGCTCGGCGTGCGAGAGCCGGGCGTAGAGGGGGAGGACCTCGGTGAACCGGTAGTTCTTCTTGTTCAGCGCGTCCGCCGTGTCGCGGATCTCGCGCTCCCCGGAGAGGAAGACGAGGATGTCGCCCTTGCCCTCGGCCTGGAGCTCCTCGACGGCGTCGGTGATCGCGGTGATCTGATCGCGGTCGGAGTCGTCCGAGTCCTCTTCCAGGAGCGGGCGGTAGCGCACCTCCACCGGGAAGGTCCGGCCGCTGACCTCGACGATCGGGGCGTCCCCGAAGTGCCGCGAGAAGCGCTCGGGGTCGATGGTCGCCGAGGTGATGACGACCTTCAGGTCGGGGCGCCTGGGCAGCAGCTGGGCGAGGTAGCCGAGCAGGAAGTCGATGTTGAGCGAGCGCTCGTGGGCCTCGTCGATGATGATCGTGTCGTACGCCCGCAGCTCGCGGTCCGTCTGGATCTCGGCCAGCAGGATGCCGTCCGTCATCAGCTTGATGAACGTCCCGTCCGGGTTCACCTGGTCGGTGAAGCGGACCTTCCAGCCGACGGCCTCGCCCAGCGGCGTGTCCATCTCCTCGGCGACGCGCTCGGCGACCGTACGGGCCGCGATGCGGCGCGGCTGGGTGTGGCCGATCATGCCGCGCACGCCCCGGCCCAGCTCCAGGCAGATCTTGGGGATCTGCGTGGTCTTGCCGGAACCGGTCTCGCCCGCGACGATCACGACCTGGTGGTCGCGGATCGCCTCGGCGATGTCGTCCTTCTTCTGGCTGACCGGGAGCTGCTCGGGATAGGTGATCGCGGGCACGCGGGAGCCGCGCTCGGCCATCCGCGCCTCGGCCTTCGCCACGTCCGCCGCGATCTCGGCGAGGACGGCGGCACGGGCCTCGGGCTTGCGGACGCGGCGGGCACCCTCCAGCCGGCGCCCGATCCGGTGCTCGTCGCGCAGCGAGAGCTCGGTCAGACGGGAGGCGAGGGTGTCGAGGGTGAGGGCGGGCTGCGTAGACATACGCCGTCCAGGATCTCACCCGCCGCTCGGCGGTGGCGAACCGATTTCCCTCCCGAGGTGTCCCGGCACGTACGATTCCGGGCATGTTGTCCGGTACGCGTACGCCGTGGGGCCCCTTGCTCGGGGTCCTGCTGGTCGTGCTCGGGGTGTGCTGCGGGCCCGCCCGGGCGGCGGAACCGGCGACGAAGCCGGTGACGAAGCCGGTGGCGGAGCAGACGGCGACGGTGCGCGCCGGGGAGTCCACCGGGGTGCCCGGCTGCGGCCAGGGGAGCCGGCGGGAGACCGGGCAGCCGCCCGCCGCCCCGCCGCGCCCCACGTCCGCGTACGAGTTGCTGCCCGCCCTGCACGAGGCCCATGCCGCGTCCGGTGGGTGGGGCGCCGAGCAGACGGTGCCGTCGCCGGGACCGGAGCGCGGGCCGCCGCCCCTCGCGCCGCCCTCCCCCCTCGCTCTCTCGATCCTGCGCGTGTAGAGGCCCCCGCCCGGGGCCCCTTCAACGACGTACAGGAACAGAGAGAACTCCCTGATGCCCGAGAACGACAACAACAAAAAGAAGCACATCGCCATCGGCGCGGGCGTGGCCCTCGCCGCGCTGCTGCTCGGCGCCGCTTCCTACAGCGCGACCAAGCCGGCGGAGCACGCGTCGGCCGGCGCGCGGGACGGGTCGTCCGGCACGTCCGCAGAGCCGCGGGCCGGTGTCCACCCCGAGCTGGAGAAGCTCGCCCGCCGCGACGCCGGGGACCCGCTCGCCCGGGGCCGCGCGGACGCGCCCGTCGTGCTGGTCGAGTACGCCGACTTCAAGTGCGGCTTCTGCGGGAAGTTCGCCCGCGACACCGAGCCGGGTCTCGTGAAGAAGTACGTGGACAAGGGCGTCCTGCGCATCGAGTGGCGCAACTTCCCGATCTTCGGCGAGGACTCCGAGCGGGCCGCGCGCGGCGCGTGGGCGGCGGGCAGGCAGGGCCGCTTCTGGCAGTTCCACGAGGCCGCGTACGCCGAGGGGGCCAAGGAGAAGGGCTTCGGCGACGACCGGCTCAAGGAACTGGCCGAGGAGGCCGGGGTCGAGGACATCGGCCGCTTCGTGCGCGACGCCGACGGCGACGCCGCCGAGGCGGCCGTGCGCGAGGACCAGCAGGAGGCGTACGGCCTCGGCGCCACCTCCACGCCGTCCTTCCTGGTCAACGGCAGGCCCATCGCGGGCGCGCAGCCGGACGAGGTCTTCGCCCAGGCGATCGAGGCGGCCGCCGAGGAGGCCGGCCCGGCCCGTGGCAGGGGTGGTTCGCGGTGACCGCCGGCGTGGGCTACTTCGCCGCCTTCCTGGGCGGGCTGCTCGCCCTGGTCAGCCCGTGCAGCGCACTGCTGCTGCCCGCCTTCTTCGCGTACTCGATCGACTCCGCCTCCCGGCTCGTCGCGCGGACCGGCATCTTCTACGCGGGTCTCGCCACCACCCTGGTCCCGCTGGGCGCGGCCGGGTCCTACGCGGGGCGTTTCTTCTTCGGCCACCGCGACCAGCTGGTGCTCGTCGCCGGGTGGCTGATCGTCGGGCTCGGGGTGCTCCAGGTGGTGGGGAGGGGGTTCGCCTCGCGCCGCATGGCGGAGCTGTCGGGGCGCATCCGGCCGACGACCGCCTTCTCCGTGTACGCGCTGGGCGCGGTGTACGGGCTCGCCGGGTTCTGCGCCGGGCCGATCCTCGGCAGCGTCCTGACGGTCGCGGCGGTCAGCGGGAGCCCGGTGTACGGCGGGCTGCTGCTCGCGGTCTACGCCCTCGGCATGGCCGTGCCGCTCTTCGTCCTCGCGCTGCTCTGGGAGCGGTTCGACCTGGGACGGCGGGCGTGGCTGCGGGGCCGGGCCTTCCGGCTGGGGCGGTTCGAACTGCATACGACCTCGCTGCTGTCCGGGCTCTTCTTCATCGGCCTCGGGGCGCTCTTCCTCGCCTACGACGGGACGACCGCGCTGCCCGGTCTGCTGGACGTGGACGACTCGTTCGCGGTGGAGCGGTGGGCCGGGGGCGTGGGCAGGGCGGTGCCGGACGCCGCGCTGCTGATCGGGGTCGTGGTGCTGGTGGGGGCGGTGTGCGCGGTGCGGGGGTGGCGGGGACGGGAGAGGCGGCGACGGGGGAGGTCTGTTTCGTCAGCTTCTGAGTGAGTGGTGCGGGTATGCGTGGTTTAGCGTGTTCGTATGCCTGATCACGAGCCGGGAGAGCAGAGTCAGCAGGGCGCGCATCCCCACGGCGCGCACGGGCGGGTCCCCACCCGCGGTGAGCGGTGGGAGTCCTTCAAGGAGTCGCCCTTCCTGCCGGCGATCGTGCTGGTCTTCATCCTGGCGGCCGCGGCGGGGCTCTTCGCGGGTTCGTACACGTACTCCATGGCGAACCCGACGCCCCACCACGTGCCCACGGCGGTGGTCGGGGCGCCGGACAACGCGCGCGGCAAGGCCTTCCTCGACGGCATGGAGAAGGCGCTGAACGCCTCGCTGGAGGTGCGGCGGTACGACGACGTCGCCGGGGCCCGGCGGGACGTGGAGGAGCAGAAGGTCTTCGCGATCCTCGACGTGGGCGAGGACAAGGTGACCCTGGACGTGTCGGGGGCGTCCGGGGCCTCGGTCGCGCAGGTGCTCGCGGAGACCGCGCCGAAGGTGGGCGAGAAGGTCGGGGTCCCGGTCACGGTGAAGGACATCAAGCCGTTGCAGGAGGGCGACCCCAGGGGGCTCGCGATCTTCTACATCTCGCTGGCGGCGGTGATCATCGGCTTCGTCGGGGCGATCCAGCTGAGCGTGCACGCGCGGGGGCTGAATCCGGCGGAGCGGATCGGGTTCACGGCGCTGTACGCGCTGCTCGGGGCGTTCGTCATCGCGGCGGTCGTCGACTGGTGGCTGGGGGCGGTGGATCTGCCGTTCGTGGAGTCGTGGCTGATCCTGGCGCTGACGCTGTTCGCGTCCGGGATGGTCTTCACCATGTTCAACACGCTGTTCGGGCGGTGGGCGATGCTGCCGACGTGGGGGCTGATGGTGCTGCTCGGGAACCCGTCGTCCGGGGGCGCGGTGTCCTGGCCGCTGCTGCCGTCCGTGCTGGGGCACATCGGGCAGTGGCTGCCGCCGGGGGCGTCGGTCAACGCGCAGCACACGGCGGTGTACTTCGGCGGCCACCAGCACGCGTTCCCGTTCCTGGTGCTCGGGGGCTGGGCGCTGGTGGCCTCGGCGGTGTTCTGGGTGTGGCGGCACCGCCATCCGGGGGGCCGGGCGGGGAGGGCGGCCCATGCGGGCAAGCCCGCGTAGAGGTGTCCGGGAACGCCGAAGGCCCCGTCCGGGGACGGGGCCTTCGGGGAAGTGGCTGGGGCCGGGATCGAACCGGCGACCTATCGCTTTTCAGGCGATCGCTCGTACCAACTGAGCTACCCAGCCACGCGATCCGCGTGGAATCGCAAGCGGTCCTGACGGGATTTGAACCCGCGGCCTCCACCTTGACAGGGTGGCGAGCACTCCAAACTGCTCCACAGGACCAAGCAATGTGCGAGCACCAGTCTCGCACATGGTGTTGCGTGCCCCCAACGGGATTCGAACCCGTGCTACCGCCTTGAAAGGGCGGCGTCCTGGGCCACTAGACGATGAGGGCTAAGGGCCCACCTGGGCGCTTTGCAGCGCGTCGGGGACGTGAGAAGCATATGGGATGCGGGGAGGTATCGCCAAAACAGTTACCCGGGGGCCCGGGAGCGTGCCCCGGCGGAGCGTTCGGGAGAGGTGGCGGGGGCCGTCGGGGAGGGGCTCGCGCCGGGCTGGTTCTCCTTGGGCAGATGCCGGCTGACCTCCGCCTTCGTCAGGCCGAGTCCCCCCAGCTTGATCTCGTCCCAGGCCTGCAGCCGTCTTGTCGTACGGTCCAGGTACAGGACGGAGGCCTCGACCGGGTCGGGGTACTTGCCCTCGACCGCGCGCAGTCCACTGCCGCCCGTCGAGCCCTCGACCCGCAGCCGTGTGCCGCCGTCCAGGACCTCCATCAGCTGGTGGTGGACGTGCCCCGCGAGGGCCAGCGGAACCTCGCCGTCCGTCTCGCGCGCGGCCGTCGGGTTGTGCGCGATCGCCACGTCGACCGGGGTGCCGGCGGCCCGTTCGGCGCGCAGGGCCGACGCGAGGCGGATGCCGGCCATGTGCTGGACCGTGTCGCCGCCGGTCTTCCCCGAACGGTCGGGCGTGTACTGCGGGTCGCCGATCCCGGCGAGGCGCAGACCGGCGACGGTCTCGGCCCTGCCGTCGTCCAGGACGTGCACGTTCTTGAAGCGTTCCAGGTAGCGCTGGGTGGTGAACGAGTCGTGGTTGCCGCGCACCCACACGTAGGGGGCGCCCAGGTCCTCGATCGGGTCCAGGAAGCCGTTCTCGGCCGCCGTGCCGTGGTCCATCGTGTCGCCGGAATCGACGATGACGTCGATGTCGTACTGCTCGACGAGCGAGGCGATGATCTTCCAGCTCGCCGGGTTCAGATGGATGTCGGAGACGTGCAGGAGCCGCATGGTGGTGGGGTCCGGCTGGTAGGCGGGCAGCGAGGACGTCACGTCGTAGAGCTTGGTGACGTTGGTGACCAGGCGGGCCAACTCCTGCTGGTAGACGTCGAATTCGGTGACGATGCTGCGGGCGTTGCCGACGACGGAGGGCGCGCTGCTGAGCAGGCCGGAGAATTTGGGCTCCAGGACCGACTTCGGGTTCCAGGTGGCGTACGCGGCCGTGCCCGACGCCGCGAGCAGGGCGAGCGCCAGGCCGCCCGCCGCGAGCGCGCGGCGCGGGCGGCGGTAGACGGCGAGGCCGAGCGCGGTGGCGCCGGAGACGACGGCCACGCAGGAGCGCACGGCGAGGTCGAGCGTGCCGTGGCCGACGTCGCGCGCGACCTCGTCCTGGAGCCCGGCGAGCCGCTCGGGGTGGTCGACCAGGGCCTGGGAGCGGACCGGGTCGAGGCGGTCCACGTCGACGTCGAGACGGATGGGCGCGGTGTGGGAGTGCAGCTCCAGGGCGCCCAGCGGCGAGACGTTGATCTTCGTGCCGCCGGTCAGGGACGGGCGGAGCGTCATGCGGGTGTCCATGGGGCCCACCGGCGCGCGCACGCTGCCGACGATCAGCAGGCCGAGCCAGGCGCCGACGAGCACGACCGTGACGAGGCCGAGGGCGCGGGCGCAGGGGCGGGTCGGTTCGCCGATCGCCCGGGTGCGGCGGCGGCCCACGCGGGCGGCGGCCGCCCGTCGCAGCCCTCGGGGAACGACCGTGAAGGCGCGTGCCATTGGTCCCGTATGCCCAGGGCGGGCGCGGGGTATGCCGGGACGGGGGCGGGGGCGTGGCCGACAATGGGGGTGTGCTGGAGATGACGCGCGAGGAGTTCGAGGAACTGGTCGGCGAGGCTCTCGACCGGATTCCGCCGGAGTTGACGCGGCTGATGGACAACGTGGCCGTCTTTGTCGAGGACGAGCCGCCCTCCGACGATCCCGAGCTGCTCGGGCTGTACGAGGGCACGCCGCTGACCGACCGCGGCGAGTGGTACGCGGGTGTCCTGCCGGACCGCATCACCATCTACCGGGGGCCCACGCTCCGGATGTGCGAGTCGCGGGAGGACGTGGTCGCCGAGACGGAGATCACGGTGGTGCACGAGGTGGCGCACCACTTCGGGATCGACGACGCGCGGCTGCATGCGCTCGGGTACGGGTGAGGGGGGCGGCCGTTCAGGGGTGCGGGGCGGGGGCGCGGGGCGCTTTTCCGGAGGGTGGGGTCATCGGTGCGGGGCGCCTGTCCGGGGTGTGGGGCTCTGGGGGCGGGCCGACTTCCGGGATGCGACGTGGGCATGACGTCCGTGTCTTCTCGTGGGCCACGGGAGTTGGGCAGGGCGTCTTGATTCTCGGCGCCTCAGGAGGTGCTCGGCCGTGCGTCATTTGTACGTTTCCGTGCGTTGGGCCGCGGTCGCTGTGGCCGTCGCGGCGAGCGCGGGGTGCATGAGCATCGGGGACGACGGGAACGCGCCGCGGCCCGGGCACTCGGCCGGCGAACACGGCGGGGCGGCCGCCTCCGACGGCAAACCGGCGGCCGGGGACGACGCCGCGTCGGGAGGCGAGCGCGGGCAGGGCCGGGACAAGGGGAAGGCCAAGGGCAAACGCAAGGGCAAGGGCAAGGGCGGCAAGAGCGGCGGGGCTTCGGCGGGCGACGGTCCGGCCCTGGGCGGCGGAAGGCCCCTGGAGACCGTCGCCGCCACGGCCACCGCGATGCCGCCGAAGCCGGGCGGTCCCGGCAGGCCCGCGACGACGCGGCCGAAGCCGACCCCGACGCGGTCGAGCGAGGAGCCGGAGCCGCCGAAGCCCACGCCCACGCCGACCCCGGAACCCACCACTCCGGAGCCCTCCTCCTCGGCGCACGAGGGCGGCCAGGGCGCTCAGCTGGAGCGGCGGAACGCGCTGATCGCCGAGCGCGAGCCGTCACCCGAGGCGGGCCCGCTATAGCTGTCGTGCGCATGCTCATGGGCGGCGACGAGAAGTGCGTATGCCCAGGTGGGAGGGGGTGAGGCGGGGGCGGTTTGCCATATGGGCCAGGGGGTGCGTATGGTAGTAGATCGTTTGATACCAATTGCCCGGCGCCGACACAGAAGAGCGCCGCGTGGCGCGTACTCTCCCTTGCCGTGGCTGACCGCATCGAGGCGGTCCATTGCGAAATCACGGAGTTGACGGGCGCGTGCCGAGACTCCGGAAGGTTTCGCATTTCGCATGTCCATTTTCAGTTCTGACCACATCGTCCTGCCCGAGAACGAGATCGCCGAGACCGCTGAGGTCGTCGGCGGCGTCGAGACCGTCGACGCCCCGGCCGCGGTCGTAGAGGCGCCGGCGCAGGCCCTTGAGGCCACCGAGGCCCCGGAGATCACCGAGGTCCCTGAGATCACCGAGGTCGCCGAGGTCGTCGCGATCGCCGGTTCCGAGGACGTCGCCGAGGCCGCCGCCGACGCGGACGCCGCCCCCGAGGCCGCCGCCGACGCCGAGCCCGAGATGACCTTCTCGGACCTCGGTCTGCCCGAGGGCATCGTCCGCAAGCTCGCGCAGAACGGTGTGACCACGCCCTTCCCGATCCAGGCCGCGACCATCCCGGACGCCCTGGCCGGCAAGGACATCCTCGGCCGCGGCCGCACCGGCTCCGGCAAGACCCTCTCCTTCGGCCTGCCGATGCTGGCGACCCTCGCCGAGGGCGGCCGCACCGAGAAGAAGAAGCCCCGCGGCGTCATCCTCACCCCGACCCGCGAGCTCGCGATGCAGGTCGCGGACGCCCTCCAGCCCTACGGCGACGTCCTCGGCCTGAAGATGAAGGTCGTCTGCGGCGGTACGTCCATGGGCAACCAGATCTACGCCCTGGAGCGCGGTGTCGACATCCTCGTCGCCACGCCGGGCCGACTGCGCGACATCATCAGCCGTGGCGCCTGCTCCCTGGAGAACACCCAGATCGCGGTGCTCGACGAGGCCGACCAGATGTCCGACCTGGGCTTCCTGCCCGAGGTCACCGAGCTGCTCGACCAGGTCCCGTCCGGCGGCCAGCGCATGCTGTTCTCGGCCACGATGGAGAACGAGATCTCCACGCTGGTCAAGCGCTACCTGACCAACCCGGTGACGCACGAGGTCGACAGCGCCCAGGGCAACGTCACGACCATGACGCACCACATCCTCATCGTGAAGCCCCGCGACAAGGCGCCCGTCACGGCCGCCATCGCCGCGCGCAAGGGCCGCACGATCATCTTCGTCCGCACCCAGCTGGGCGCCGACCGCATCGCCGAGCAGCTCTGCGACTCCGGTGTGAAGGCCGACGCGCTGCACGGCGGCATGACGCAGGGTGCCCGCACCCGCGTCCTCGAGGACTTCAAGAAGGGCTACGTCAACGCCCTCGTCGCCACCGACGTCGCCGCGCGCGGCATCCACGTGGACGGCATCGACCTGGTCCTGAACGTGGACCCGGCCGGCGACCACAAGGACTACCTGCACCGCTCGGGCCGCACGGCCCGCGCCGGCCGCAGCGGCACGGTCGTCTCCCTCTCCCTGCCGCACCAGCGCCGCCAGATCTTCCGCCTGATGGAGGACGCGGGCGTCGACGCCACGCGCCACATCATCAACGGCGGCGGCACCTTCGACCCGGAGGTCGCCGAGATCACCGGCGCCCGTTCCATGACCGAGGTGCAGGCCGACTCCGCGGGCAACGCGGCGACCCAGGCCGAGCGCGAGGTCAAGGAGCTGACCAAGGAGCTGGAGCGCGCCACCCGCCGCGCCGCCGAGCTGCGCGAGGAGGCCGACCGCCTCACCGCGCGTGCCGCCCGCGAGCGCGGCGAGGACCCGGAGGTCGCGGTCGCCGAGGCGGCCGCCGCCGCGGAGGCCGTCGTCGAGGCCGCCGTCGCGTCGGTCCCCGAGCAGCCCACCGCCGAGCGCGTCGAGCGCCCGGCCCGCGAGGAGCGCTCCTCCTCGTACGAGAACCGCCGTCCGCAGCGCGACGAGCGCGGCAACTACGAGCGGGACCGCCGGGGCGACCGTGGCGGTGACCGCGGTGGCTTCAACCGTGACGACCGCGGTGGCGACCGTGGCGGCCGTTCCTTCGAGCGCCGTGACGACAGCCGTGGCGGTGGCTTCAACCGCGACCGTCGTGACGACAACCGTGGCGGTGGCTTCCGCCGTGACGACAACCGCGGTGGCGGCTTCAACCGCGACCGCCGTGACGAGCGTCCCTCGGGCGGCGACCGTGGCGGCCGTTCCTTCGAGCGCCGTGACGACAGCCGTGGCGGTGGCTTCAACCGCGACCGTCGTGACGACAACCGTGGCGGTGGCTTCCGCCGTGACGACAACCGCGGTGGCGGCTTCAACCGCGACCGTCGTGACGAGCGTCCCTCGGGCGGCGACCGTGGCGGCTTCCGCCGTGACGAGCGCCCGGCCGGCGGCCACCGTGGCAGCGACCGTCCGTTCAACCGCGACCGTCGCGACGACCGTCCCTCGGGCGGCTTCCGCTCGGGCGGCCACGAGCGCCCGGCGTTCAACCGCGACCGCTCCGGCACCAGCACCGGTTCCTTCGGCCGCCGCGACGACAAGCCGCGCTGGAAGCGCAACAGCTGACCGCGCCTGATCGAACGGAAGGGCCCGCACGACGTACCCGCGTCGTGCGGGCCCTTCCGCATGACGTCGACGGCGTCGCGCAGGGCCGCCCGCCGGGACGGAAACGCTCCGGGGAGGCGATACCCGATCGGAACGCGCGGCGGCTCCCGCTATGCTCGGGGGAGCACCGACGAGGACCGTTAGCTCAATTGGCAGAGCAGTGGACTTTTAATCCATTGGTTGTGGGTTCGAGTCCCACACGGTCTACAGAGAAAGCCCAGCTCAGAGACGCCTCTGGCTGGGCTTTCGGCATGTTCGGGGGCCCTGGAGGCCGTTTGCTCGCCCGCTGCTCGCGCGAGCGGTCGCGCTGCCGGGTAGTGCGAGCGGCGCCCATAGGGACGAGCCGGGGGGGCTACGGGGTGTCGCGGCGGAGGACGCGGTGGGCTGCTGCCCGTCCCGCCTTCGCCGCTGGGCTTTCCTCCTGCTGCTGGCACCGACAGGGGCCAGGTCCCTTCGGGAGGGGGTAGAGGAGCCCGCCGTGGAGGCCGAGGGCGGTGCCCTCAGCACAGGGGTGGGGGGCGGTCACGTCGGTGGTGATGAGCTGGTGCAGGCACGGCCCGCACGGGAGGGGCACCGGGGGCGGCACCGCCGGATCGTCCTGCGAGGGGTGGGGGTTGGGCATGGTGGCCTTTCTGCTCTGTTGGGTGTGAGGGTGACGGGGCGGCCCGTGCCCCCCCGAGTGCCGTCGGGTGCGGGCCGCCCCTCCCGGCGGTCGCGCGGTCAGTCAGAGCGCGACGGCGGGGGTCTACCAGGTCGTGCGCCGCACGAAGGTGGGCGGCTGAGGGCATTTGATGTGCCACCAGACGACGGTGCCGCCGGCCGAGCCGGACTCCTTCGGCATGGACGTGCCGGGCCGTTCCTTGGTGATCGGCGCGTCGCAGCGCCAGCAGTACCGGACGCCCTCGTTCATCGCCGCACCATCCTCATGGCCCGGCGCAGGGCCTTGCCGACGGGGCAGCGGGTGAGGTCGTCGGCGCACTGCTCACAGGACTGGGTGTGATCGAGGAGCACCCGGTAGACGTGCTTGAAGCCGCACGAGCGGCAGCAGCGGGGGAACCAGCTGCTGATGCTGCCGTGCGCGCTCACCTCGCGACGCTCCCCGAGGTCGATGGCGATGGCGGTGTTGAGGGAGGTTGCGCACCACACGCAGCGCCGACCGCACACCTAATCCTCGGCGAGCTCGGCCGGATCGGGCAGGGGAAAGTAGGTGACATCGGCTGCGTTCGATGTACGTCTTGTGGTCACAGCAGGATGATGCTTGCGCACGTAGAACGGCAACTAGGCCGTTCCGTGGCCACCCGTGGCCATGTAGCGGCCATGACCGGAGAGATCCGCGATGGCACCTCAGACTGTCCCCATGAGCCGCAACGACGCGCTTAGGGCTGCCCGTTTTCGCGTCGGGTGGCGCACCATCGAGCAGGCCGCGGACCGCATCACCGCCCACGGACAGCAGTTGCTCGGCGATCGGCAGTTCACGGTGTCCGCACGCACCTGGCGGCGGTGGGAGGGGGCACGCCCTGGCTGGCCCCCAGAAGAAACCGCCCTTGTTCTGCACGACGCCCTCGGCCGCTGGCCGGAAGACCTCGGATTCACCACGCCTGCGGGGTGGATCCGGCCCGAGCATCACGAAGAGGACCAGGTGAACCGCCGCGCACTCGGTTCCGTCACCGCTGCCGCGCTCGTGGCCGCCCCTGTGGCACCTCAACACGTAGACCCCGCCCTGATCACCTATTTCCAGGATCAGTTGGAGGGGCACTACCGAGCGGACATGCTGTTGGGCCCGCACGATCTGATGGGCACCGTCTCCGCCCAGTACCAGCTGATCGACAAGCTGGTCCGCTCGGCGAAGGGTGAGACGAGGCGCGGACTGCTGCGCATCGGGGCCGCGTACTCGGCGCTCGTTGGATGGCTCTACCAGGACGCCGGGGACATGCAAGGCGCGAGCTTCTGGCGGGGGATCACGCAGGAGATCGCGATGCGGTCGCGCGACCCGCACCTGGTCGGATACTCCCTCGTCAACCAGGCGCAAGTACGCACGGACCTGGGCGACGGAGGCGCGGTCATCGATCTGTGCGAGGCGGCCCTGGAGGATTCCAGGCGCCTGGTCCCGAAGGTTCGCATCATGGCCCTGCAGCAGCAAGCGCACGGGGCGAGTCTGACGGGGGACCGCCCAGCCGTGGACCGGCTCATCGACCAAGCCGACGGTCTGCTCGCCCGCGTGGACGACGACCTGCCCTGGGGGAACGCCTGCCGTCGCACCCCCGGCTACCTGGAGGTGCAACGCGCCACCTGTTACGGCCGTCTCGGCCTCGGAACTGAAGCCGGGGACCTGTGGGGGCAGGTTCTCGCGGGCGTGCCCGGAACGGCACGGAGGGACCGGGGCGTCTACATGGCAAGGCACGCCACAGCGGCGGCCGAAGCGGGTGAGCCAGATCAGGCCGTAGAGATTGCGCGCACGGTAGCGGACATCGCGGTCGAGACCCGGTCCGCGCGTATGCGGCGTGAGTTGTGCACTCTTCAGCGGGTTATGCGGCCGTGGCAGGATGCCCCGGTCGGCAGGGACCTCGCCGAGGTTCTGGAGCCCGTCATCGAGGGGAGCTAAAGAGCGTGGCAGAGGGACCGGTGCCGCTGAGTGAGCAGGAGATCGAAGCGGCCCTTCGGGAAATTCCGGGGTGGCGCCGCGACGGTGACGAAATCACCCGTTCTTACGGGATCCGCTACCACGGCGGGGTGGCGTTGATCGTGCACGTCGCCGATGTGGAGCGCCTCATCGGTCACCATGCGGACATCGATCTTCGGTGGGACAACGTTCGCTTCGGCATCACCACTCATGACGCCGGGCACAAGCTGACCGCTGCGGACTTCGAACTCGCAAAGCGAATCGACGAAATCGCCCAGGCACACGGGGCAGAGCCCCTCGTTGACTGATTTCCGGCATGACGAAGGCCCCCTTCCGCCCGAAGGGGGCCTGTTCATCTGGTGTGCATGTGCTCGCGGACCTGGTCGTGGGTGTCGCGCGGGTCGGGGGGATGTCTGCGGCGCGCATGCGGTGGATGAGCCGGTCGACGGTCCAGGAGTAGGCGAGGACCAGACTGCCGAGCTGGTCGATCCGCCGATCCTGCTTCTCGATCTTCGCCTTCATCTCGTCCCGGATCTCCCGGAACGAGGCGAGGTCGGCCTGCCGCTGCGCGGGTTCGGCGGCGGCCTGCGCCTGGGCGCGCGTCGTCGCCTCCGCCGTGGTCCGGGCCGCTGCCCGCGTCGCTCGCGCGGCGAAGAGCAGGAAAATCGCCGTTGACGGCTGGACCCCGATCGAGACCGAGCCCAAGACGGAGGGGTCTGCCGGTGTCGTGAAGCTGGACACCGGCACCTTGCGAGTGCTGCGCGAGCACCGGGAGCGGGATGCGTGGAACGCGCGGGCGTCGCAGCAGTGCGCCGAGGGCGAGGAAGCGCACGACTGGGTCGAAACCGGCAAGATCCTTACTGCAGAGGACGGCAGTTGGCTGCATCCGGACGTGCTGAGCAAGGAGTTCCAGAGGTTGTATGAGCAGGCCGACCTGCCTCCCAGCAACCTCCGCGATCTGCGCCACGGGGCGGCCGCCCTGGTGAAGGCCGGCGGCGGTGGCGACCCGCACGATGCGAAGGTGAAGCTGCGGCACTCGACGATCACCTTGACGTCTGACACATACATGGAGCTGTTCGAGGAGTATGAGGATGAGCTGACAGAAGCGGCAGCGGCCGCCGTGCCGCCGGCCAGGGCTTCGACGGAGGATTGAGCGGACCCATGAACTGGCCTCGTCACTGCAGGCGGCGGGGCCTTTCTGCTCAGCCAGCGCGCAACCGAAGGTCCCGGATGAGGACCGACGAGACCCAACGGGACACGATGGGCGGTCTACAGACTTTTAATCCAGTGGTTGTGGGTTCGAGTCCCACACGGTCCACAGAGAAAGCCCAGCTCAGAGACTCCTCAGGCTGGGCTTTCGGCATGTTCGGGGCCCTGGAGGCTGTTTGCTCGCCAAGGTGAGCACAGAGAGCAGCCCCGAAACGACGACGTGGAGCGTTGATCCGAGGCTGCAGTCGGTGAACGGTCAGGGCTTGGGCGGGGTCACGAACCCCCGGACAGGCCGCTGCTCCTTCGGGTCACGCGAGGCGGGCTGTTGTGAGCGCTTCCACGCCGACACCAGATCCGCGTACCGCGGGTCGATCCACTCAGACACGGTGCCTCCCTTCACGGGCAGGCTACGTGAGGCCGGGCTTGGGCTTGGGCGTGATGACGATGGTGCACTCCGGGGCGTGCTGGCACTTCGCCGCCACGGAGACGAGGGTCTCGTCGGACGGCGGTCCCCACAGCTCCGGGTCCGCTTCCCAGCCGAGTGCCGCGATGGTCTCGCGGGTCCGGTCGAGGATCGGCGGGTCGTAGTGGGTGGGGTCGTAGCCCGGGTAGTGGTGGACGAACTGACCGCCGAGCCGCTCGCACAGCTCGGCGTACAGGGCGGTGTGCAGGATCAGGGCGTGCCAGCCCTCGTCCACCATCCGCGACGGAGCCAGACCGGTGTCCGGGTTGGTCGCGCAGGCGGCCACGAACTTGAGGCCCTCGTCGACGATGCGGTTGGCCAACTCCTTGTCCAGGGCGGGGGTGGCGTCCATGACGGTGGCGCGGACACCGGCGAGCTGGTCGTCGGTGATGAGCATGCGCGCGAGCGCGGGCATGGCCAACTTGGCGGGTGGGCCCATGGGGTACGGAGGCAGGGGCACGGGATCTCCTTCGCTTCGTGCGGATGCGGATGACCCGCCCGGGCCGGGGCGCCTTGCCTGGTCAACCCGGCTCGGGCGGGAGCCTGCCCAGCAGAACCGTGTGCCCTCGCTCATCCCGGGCCGCCGTTCACGCGTCGCATGGCGGGCTCGCCGCCGGCTTTCAGGGTTCGGCGCAGGCGGCGACCCTTCGCGCAGATGCGATCGATGGACTTGCACGTGGGGCAGTCGTATGTGTGCTTGACCACCGCCTGGCCGATCTCCACCGGGCCCAACTCCGGGACCCTGGCCCGGGCGCTCACAGTTCTGCCTCCTGGGTGATGCTGAGCCCGAAGCCGATCAGGGCCTCGACGGTGGCGGGTTCGCACAGGTCGCCCGGGAACCGCGGGGGCGCCACCCAGTGCGTGCCGGGCGGCTTCACGCGCTCCATCCTCGGTACGCCGAGATAGGTGTTCGCGCCGAGGCGTGGGGCGACGTCCTGGTACTTCCAGACCTGGCCCGCGCGGTGGGGCTGCATCAGGGCGTAGAAGGTGCCGCCCATCGCCCGACCGTCGAAGAAGGCGGGGCCGTTGAGGAACCGGGTGAGGCGTTCGGTGATCTCCAGCGGATCGTACGTGTCCACCGCCGCGAGGACGAGCCGCGCGGGCAGGCGGGCGGCCTCGAACCGCTGGCCGAGCGGCAGCAAGGCCACGCCGGTGTCCGCCCATTCCCGCCGGGCCTGCTCGGGGCGGCCTGCGTGTGCGAGCCAATCTTCGATCGGAACGTCTGTTGAAGTGGTCATCCGAACGCCTCCGCGGGGAGTCGGGGGCCGCCGCCGGGGTCGAGGGCAGCGGCGAGGTAGACGGGATACATGAGCCGCCCAGTGCCGTCGGGGGCCTCCAGCCAGACGCGGCTACCGACGGCGCGCTGTGTGGACGGGCAGCGCAGCGGCCAGCCGAGCGGCAGGACCAGGATTTGCGGGACGTCTGCGAGCTGTTCACGGGCGTCGAGGGGCATGAGCCACCAGGCTTTGTCCATCCTGACGTCCACCAGGAGAGGACCCTGTTCGGACGGGGGGATGCGTTGCACGGCCTGCATGGCGGTCTGCAACTGCACCTCGGCGGCGAGCCACTGCGTGCAGTGGATCAGCACGAGGCCGCGAGAGTCCCAGACGGCGTAGGCCAACTCCGAGCATGCGGCGCTCTCGGCGAGCCAGGTGTCTCCGGGGTCTCGTGGCGTCGAGTGCGTCGTTGCGGCCATGCCCAGGACGTTAGGAAGTTCTGCGAATCAGACGGGCAGTTGATTCTCGGATATTCGCGCAGGAAGGAACGGTATTCCCGGGAATTCTTACGCCATGTCGAGGTGGGCTCGGGCTCGGGCAATCAACCGGTGGGCGTGCGAGCCGTACACCGCAGAGTGGTGAAGCGAGTTCCAGACGCGTCGGTACAGGCTCACGCTCGGCACGTCGTCGAGCCACAGCTCAGCATGCCAGTCTTCAACGATGGCGAGGCGGTCGTCGTAGAGCCAGAACCCGTTTGCTGGCGGTACCGCCACGCCGGCGCCGAGCGGGACGATACCGAGCTTGACGGTATCGAGGCCAACCGCTCCGATGAGACGGTCAAGTTGGGCGGCGAGCACGTGGGGCGGCGCGACTCCAGCGTGCAGAGCCGCTTCCCACATAACGATGTGGAAGACCCTGCCGGGTCGGTAGAGCATCTCCTGTCGCTTCACGCGGGCACGGACGGCGTCCTCGCTGTCCTTCGGCGAGCGGTGCAGTTCGGCGTATCGAGAGAACACATGCCGGGCGTAGTCCGGTGTCTGGAGCATGCCGACGACCATGGCGCCTTCCCACGCGCGGAGCACCGTGGATCGCTCGTACTCCACGGTGAGCGCGTCTTGGACGGGCCCGTGCCCTGCGCGCAGTTGGCGGTGCCACGACCGGACGTGGGACTCGATTCCCTGAAGGCGTGCCGCCAGTTCATCGGCCACATCTGGCTGCTCAATCGCCCGAGCCCACTCAGCCAGATCTTCCTTCGTCGGCGTCTGGCGGCCACCTTCGATCTTGCTGACTTTCGACTGAGGCCAGCCAAGCCGCTCTGCGAGTACCCGTTGGGACACACCGGCGCGCAGCTCGCGGAGCCGCGCGCCGAGGGCCGTCCGCCCTTGCTGGAAGTCGGTGCTCACATGATGAACGTACCCGCTACACCTGGTCGAACGGGACGGCGTGGTGCCATGCGGCCTCGCGGGCCTGTGCGTATCGGAGGACCTCGACCGGGTTCGTGATCAGTTCGACGCCCGTCATCACGTCCGCCTCATCGTGGTGGAGCAGGGCGACCACTCGTGAGTCGAAGAACCAGAAGTCTTCTCGCGGCAGGCCGAGCTCCTCGGCCTTGCTCCGGGCGAGGACACGGATGTCTTCACCGACGGCCGCATTCCGGCGGGCGTTGTCGAGGAGGTACCGCTGTCCGACTGTAGGCGGCTCGTCGAGAATGCGAACTCGTTCGAACCGCTTGCCGAGGGCTGTCTGTTCGCGGCGCTCAGCGCACCAAGGGTCGTTGAGATCCCAGTCGACGCGGCCCTCAGCAAGGAACTGTGCGTATGTCTCCTGCTGCTCGTCGAAGGCATACCGGCGTCGGGTCTCCAGCCTCCAAGCTGAGTACTTGAGACTGGTGAACATGCCGTCGAACTCGGTGAAGCTGATGAACTGGGGCACGTGCACGGGCTCCTTGGGACCGAAGTTGGCGAGCAACTCGCGGGGCACGGTGACGGCGCCCTCGTCGAGCGTCAGGTTGTGGAGCTGCTCCAGCTCGCCGGGGTCGGTCACACGGTCGCCTTGGACGACGTAGCGATCCGTGCCGGGGATCTCGTACAGCGTGGGGCATCCGTTGTTGCCGCTGTTCGTGCCGACTTTCCACAGGTGACGCGTCATGGACATTCCCCTCCTAGTGGGTGGTCACACGAACGGTAGGCCCGTAGTAGGCCGGTGCAAGAGGGCCGCAGAACGACGAAAAGTCCCCTTCAGCCCGAAGGCGGAAGGGGACCTGTTCATCTGGTGTCCATGTGCTCGCGGACCTGGTCATGGATGTCGCGCGGGTCGGGGGTGATGTCTGCGGCGCGCATGCGGTGGATGAGCCGGTCGACGGTCCAGGAGTAGGCGAAGACCAAGCTGCCGAGCTGGCCGATCCGCTGATTCTGCTTCTCGATCTTCGCCTTCATCTCGTCCCGGATCTCCCGGAACGAGGCGAGGTCGGCCTGTCGCTGCGCGGGTTCGGCGGCGGCCTGCGCCTGGGCGCGCGTCGCCTCCGCCGTGGTCCGGGCCGCCGCCCGCGTCGCTCGTGCGGCGTAGATCCCGGAGCCGAGGAGCGAGGCCGCGCACCTTCTACGCCTGAGGTGCGACCCGCTTCGGGTTACTGCGGTTCGCAGACGTTGTTCGGGGTGGGGTTGAGGACGCCGGCGACCGAGATGGTGTTGCCGCAGAAGTTCACGGTGGCGTGTACGGGGGCCTGGACCAGGTTGCCGGTGGCAAGGCCGGGGGAGTTGGTGACCTTTCCGTCGGCTTGGGGCTCGGGCCCGGGGTCGTCGGCGGTGGCCGGGGCGGTACCGAGGGCGAGGGTGAGCGCGGTGAGCGCCATGGCCACGGCGAGGGCTCCGCGCTTGCTCCGGTGCCTGGGGCTCGGGCTCGGGTTCGGGCTCGGGGGAGGAGTGGACATGCGTGCCGCCTTCCGGAGGTGCGGGGCTGCTTTACCTGGGAGCCTCGTGGGCGCAGCGCGAAGGGGCTCGGCCGGTGACCCGGCAGGGGGAAATGAATCGCCCATTCGTACGCCTGGGCGTGCGCCCGGGAGCGCGGCGTGGCAGGCCGCTCAGGTCGTGCGCCCGGGAGCGCGGTGTGGCAGGACGTGCAGGTCGTACGCCCGGGGCGCGCCGCCCGCCCGAGGCGCACCCGGGACACGGCGCGATACCCCGGATAACGAGCCGACGACCACCGACCCCGACGCCCCGCCCCGTCGGCCCCGCCACCCCTGACCGCCCCGCCGACCCCGCCACCCCCGACCACCCCACCGGCCCCCGGAGAAGCGGTTCGCTTCATCCGTCCGGATGGCGTACTGTTGTGTTTACCGACGCGGGGTGGAGCAGCTCGGTAGCTCGCTGGGCTCATAACCCAGAGGTCGCAGGTTCAAATCCTGTCCCCGCTACTGAAGGCCGAGGGCCGGAAGCATTTCGATGCTTCCGGCCCTCGGTGTTTTCCGCCCCCGTGACCCGCTCGGCCCCCACCAGCTCGCACCCCCGCCCCGCTGCGGGAAACCTGGGTGCAGCGCGGTGATGGGCGCGGACTCGGCGGGAGACAAGCGGTGGGGCAGCGTGGAGGTACCGGCGGCAGCGGAGCCACCGCGCACGAGCGGGCCTTCGTGCGGGCCCTGCCGGTCCTGCTCCTGGTCGTCGGGGTCCTGTACGACGCCTCGACCCCGCCCGACTTCACCGCGGCCCCGCTCTTCACGGCCGCCCCGCTGATCGCCGCCCCCTTCTACTCGCTCCTGAACACCGCCCTGACCGGCGCCGCGGCCTCCCTCTCCGTCATCGTGCTGCACTACGGCAACGCGGCGAACAGCCATGTCGAGGCCGTCACCGAACTGCTGACCGTGATGACCGTCGCCGCCCTCGCCGTCGTCACCAACCGCGTCGTGCGCCGCGGCAACGACCGGCTCGCCACCGCCCGCTCCATCGCCGAGGCCACCCAGCGCGCCGTGCTGCCGCAGCCGGACCCCCGTATCGGCGGGCTCGACATCGCGGCGCGGTACGAGGCCGCGCAGGCGGACGCCTTCATCGGCGGCGATCTGTACGCCGTACAGGACACCCCGCACGGCGTGCGGCTCATCGTCGGCGACGTGCGCGGCAAGGGCATGGGCGCGGTGGCCGCCGTCGCCGTGGTCATCGGTGCCTTCCGGGAGGCCGCCGAGCAGGAGGCCACCCTGGAGGCGGTGGCCCAGCGCCTGGAGCGGGCGCTCGCCCGGGAGGGCACCCGACGCGACGGGCTGGACGCCTTCGAAGGGTTCACCACCGCCGTCCTCGCGGAGATCCGGCTCAGCGACGGCTGCGTACGACTGGTCAACCGGGGGCATCCCGAGCCGCTGCTGTTGCGCGGCGACGGGCGGCTGTGCGTGCTCTCCCCGAGCGAGCCCGCGCTGCCGCTCGGCATGGGTGAACTGGGCGGCTGGCCGGACCGGGCGGACGAGTCGAGGTTCCCGCCCGGCGCGATGCTGCTCTTCTACACGGACGGCCTGTCGGAGGCGCGCGACGCCGCGGGCGTCTTCTACGACCCGGCGGCCCGGCTCGGCGGGCGGATCTTCCCCGGTCGCGAGGGCCCGCACGCGCTGCTGGCCACGCTCACACAGGAGGTGCGGCGGCACACCGGGGGCGCGGCCACGGACGACATGGCGCTGCTCGCCGTGCGGCGCCCCGCCACCGCGGACGCGACCCACGGCCGGCGCGAGCGCGACGGTGACCCGGGGTGACCGAAGCGCGCTGCCGCACCGCCCAACTGACGTCTTGTCAACGCGGCGGAGGGTCAACTCGCCCCGGTCCGGGCGTCCGTGTCCGGACAAGTACGGGCCGAAGCCGTTAACGATCAATCGGAACGGCTTGGAATACGGGCCCCCTGTCTATTAACGTTCGATAACGCAGCGCGGTCGTCCCAGCCGTCACCAGAGACGGCTCCGTGCGCACGCGCCTAATCCCGCAAGGGAGCCGGGGAACCACCAACTTGGGGTGAATCAGGCAGCCGCGCCCTCGTGCCGGATGCTCGTAGGAGACCTTCCTGCTCCGAACCCGTCAGCTAACCCGGTAGGCGAAAGGAAGGAAAGGAGCGCGCCCCAGTGGCGTCCAACCGGCCTGCCCCCCAAGCCGTGTACATACCGAACGACGACGATTTCGGTGGGTACGACCAGGAGACCTGGGAGGAATGGAACCCCACCGAGGAGTCCGTCCGTCCCGTCCGCGGCAGGCACCGTGTGCACAAGAAGGGCGGCGGCGGGCTCGCCCGCAGCTCCACCGTGCTGGGCGTCGGCGTCATCGCCGCCGTCGGGGCGGGAGGCATCGCCACCGCGCAGGACGGCAAGCCGCCGGTCACCATCTCGATGCCCGACCTGGGCACCGTCGCGGACTCGCTGCCCAAGGCCGAGTCGCTGCCCGGCATCGGCTCCCTGCTGGCCGACGACGCGTCCGCCGCCGCGGGCTCCGACGCCGTCCCGGCCGCCACGCCGCTCACCACCGCCGGTGCCGGCACCGCCGGCATCCGGCAGGGCGGCGCCGACGCGGGCGAGGCGTTGCGCGCCCGCATCATGCGGCAGGCGGAGAGCCAGCAGGCCCAGGCGGACGACGCCGTGCGCACGGCGGCCGAGGAGAGCGCCGCCGAGAAGGCCGCCGCCGAGGCCGCCGCCCAGCAGCGGGAGGCCGAGCGCGAGGCCGACGCGAAGGCCGCCGCCCAGAAGAAGAAGGAGCGGGAGGCCCGGGAGGCCAAGGCCCTGGCCGAGCGCCGGGCCAAGCTCGCCAAAAGCTATGCGCTGCCCACCTCCTCGTACACCCTGACCTCGCACTTCGGTGACGCCGGCGCCATGTGGTCCTCCGGGCACCACACCGGTCTGGACTTCGCCGCGCCGACGGGTACCCCCCTCAAGGCCGTGCACACCGGCACCGTCAAGGAGGCCGGCTGGGCGGGTGCGTACGGCTACCGCACGGTCCTGGAGCTGCCCGACGGCACCGAGGTCTGGTACTGCCACCAGTCCTCGCTCAACGTCAGCGTCGGCCAGAAGGTCGCCACCGGCGATGTCATCGGGCGGGTCGGCGCGACCGGCAACGTCACCGGGCCGCACCTGCACATGGAGGTCCACACCGCCGGCGGGGCCAACATCGACCCGCTGTCCTGGCTGCAGGGCAAGGGCCTCAACCCCTGAGCAGGCCCTGAGCAACCCCTGAGTCCGGGCTTAGGAGCGGTAGGGGTTGTGCGGCGGACAGCCGTACGCCGGGTAGCCGTACGCCGGGTAGCCGTACGGGGGGCCGCCCGGCGCGGGGCCGCCGTATGCGGGGCCGTAGGCAGGACCGCCGTAGGGCGGCGGGTGGCCGTATCCGGCGTAGGGCATCCCCACGGCCAGGGGCATCGGCATGGGGTACAGGACCGGCGCCGTCGCGCGGGCCGCGTAGGCCAGGGCGGGGCGGGCCGGCCCGCGGCGCTCCCACAGCTCTTCGAGCAGCTCCCGCTCGCGTACGACGAAGTCGGCGCCGGCCCTGCCGCGGCGCCCCCGGTGGCGCAGGAACGCCAGTGACGTCGCGTACGTCTCGTACTCGGCGACCGTGCGGGCCGCCGCCTTCCCCCAGGTGTACGCGGCGTAGTCGCGGGCCAGCGCGCGGGCGCGCATCGAGCCGAGCGCGTACGGCTCGGGCGGGGTGAGCCAGCCCGCCGCCGCGTAGGCGGGCAGCTCGGCGCGGATCAGGCGCAGTTCGCGCTGCCGGGTCCAGATGGCCAGCCAGGTCACCAGGCCGAAAGAGGGCAGCATGAACAGCGCGTACACGGTGAAGAAGCCGTACTGCCCGAAGACCGCGGAGCCGTTCCACAGCGCGTGCACGCCCATCGCGAGCAGCAGCCCGGTGAGCGGGAGCAGCACGCGGCGCACGTGCTGGCGCTCGGCGAAGAACGCGGCGAGGCCGAAGCCGATGCCGGTGAGGACCGTGAAGAGCGGGTGCGCGAACGGCGACATCACCACGCGCACGAAGAACGTCGCGGCGGTCACGGAGGCCAGGCCGCTGTCGCGGCTGAGCTGATCGGTGACGAAGGCGTTGCCCAGGTAGAGGATGTTCTCGGTGAACGCGAAGCCGGTCGCGGTCACCCCGGCGATCACCACGCCGTCGACGACGCCGGTGAAGTCGCGTCTGCGGAACAGGAAGACGAGCAGGACGGCGGCCGCCTTGGCCGACTCCTCCACGATCGGGGCGATGACCGTGGCGCCGAGGGTGTCGGCGCTGTGCGGGTCCGCGGTGGCGGTGGCTATCCAGCGGATCGCGAAACTGTTCGCGACGATCGCGATGAGCGCGGCCGCGCAGGCCCCCCACGCGAAGGCGAACAGGAGATTGCGCCAGGGACCCGGCGCCACCCGGTCCAGCCAGCGGAACGCGGCGACGAGCAGCGGCACCGGCACCGTCGCGAGGCCGAGGCCGACGAGGAAGCCCTCGGTGCCGGTCTGCTCCCTGACCAGGGAGAGGATCACCAGGCCCGACAGGGCGAGCAGCGTGACGAGCCCGGCCGCCCGTATCGCGCGCCGCTGCCACCAGTGGGCGCGGCGGACCTCTCCCGGGGCGGGGACCTCGGGGGGTATCGGATACGGAGAAGTGGTGGCCACGTCGTTGACCCTAACGAGGGATACGGGTGGCCGCGACGGGGCCTTACCGACCGGCGCCGGTCCCGAGCCGCGCGGTGCGGCGGAACAGCAGGTCGCGGACGACGTGTCCCTTGTTCAGGCCCTGGCCCTCGAAGCGGGTCAGGGGGCGGAACTCCGGGCGCGGGGCGAAGCCGCCCTCCGGCCGCGTGTTCTCGAAGTCGGGGTGCGCGGTGAGCACCTCCAGCATCTGCTCGGCGTACGGCTCCCAGTCCGTCGCGCAGTGCAGGAGCGCCCCGGGCTTGAGGGAGGGCGCGGCCAGCGTCAGGAACTCCGGCTGGATCAGGCGGCGCTTGTGGTGGCGGGCCTTGGGCCAGGGGTCGGGGAAGTAGACGCGCAGGCCGTCGAGGGACTCGGGCGGGAGCATCTCGCGGAGCAGGATGATCGCGTCGCCGTTGGCCACGCGTACGTTCGTCAGTCCCGCCCGTTCGGCGAGGCCGAGCAGATTGCCCTGGCCGGGGGTGTGGACGTCGACGGCGAGGATGCCGGTGTCCGGGTCGGCGGCGGCCATCTTCGCGGTGGCCTCTCCCATGCCGAAGCCGATCTCCAGGACGACGGGGAGGTCGGGGCGGGGCCCCTTGTCGTCCGCGAACAGCTCGCCGAGGTCCAGGGTGCGCAGCCCGTCGATGTCCAGGCCCCACGTGGGCCACAGCCGCCGCAGGGCGTCGCCCTGGCTGGTGGTCACCCGGCTGCGGCGCGGCTGGAAACTGCGGATCCGCCGCTCGTGGTGCGACCCGGCGGGATCGGGCGAGGGCCCCCCGGGAAACCGGGGAGCGGCCGGCGCGCGCCGCCCGCCCCGCCCCTCCGCGGTCGACGACACCCCCTCGGGAGCTTCGGGGCCGTCGGGGACTTCGGGGACTTCGGGGATACGGGGAGACTCAGACACAGTGCGCCCGATTTTACGGGTTGCCCGGGCTTCCCCCGTACGGCGACCGACGCCCTTCCCCGCTAAGGGCGCCCCGCCACGCCCCCCAGAGAGGCCAGCGCCCGCCGCGCGACCTCCCGGCCGATCGGCAGCGAGGCGGTCGCCGCGGGCGAGGGCGCATTCAGCACATGGACGGTCCGCGCCCCCTCCCGTATGAGGAAGTCGTCGACCAGCGTGCCGTCCCGCAGCACGGCCTGCGCCCGGACCCCCGCCGGCGCGGGGACCAGGTCGTCCGGCCCGACCGCGGGCAGCAACCTGCGCACGGCGTCGGTGAACGCCGACTTGGAGGCCGAGCGGCGCAGCTCGCCCGCCCCGTAGCGCCAGTGGCGCCGGGCTATGTGCCAGGAGCCCGGCCACCCCAGCGTGCCGGCCAGCTCGCGGGGGCGGACCACCGACCAGTCGTACCCCTCGCGGGCGAGGGCCGGGACCGCGTTCGGCCCGACGTGGACGCCGCCGTCGATGCCGCGGGTGAGGTGGACGCCGAGGAAGGGGAAGGCGGGGTCGGGCACGGGATAGACGAGGCCGCGGACCAGCTCGGGCCGTGCCAGCTCGAAGTACTCCCCGCGGAACGGCACGATCCGCATGCCCGGGTCGTCCCCGGTGAGCCGCGCGATCGCGTCGCAGTGCAGTCCGGCGCAGTTCACCAGGACCCGGCCGCGCACGATGGCGCCGTCGGCGGTGCGGACGGCGACGCCGCGCTCGGGCCGGCGGTCCACCCGCAGGACGTGGCCGCCCGCGCCGTAGCGGATCTCGGCGCCCGAGGCGGCCGCCAGGTGCCGGGCCACCGCGCCGTAGTCGCAGATGCCGGTCGTCCCGACGTGGATGGCGGCGAGCCCGCGGACCTCCGGTTCGTACGCGGTGATCTGGGCGGGGCCCAGCTCGCGCACCGGAATGCCGTTCTCCCTGCCGCGCTGGACCAGGGCGTGCAGCCGGGGCAGCTCCGCGCGCTCCGTGGCGACGATCAGCTTGCCGGTGACCTCGTGCGGAAGGCCGTACTCCGCGCAGAACTTGATCATTTCGGCGGCGCCGCCGACCGCGTATCTGGCCTTCAGCGAGCCCGGGCGGTAGTAGATCCCGCTGTGGATCACGCCGCTGTTGCGGCCCGTCTGGTGCCGGGCGGGGCCGGGCTCCTTCTCCAGCACGGTGACGCGGGTGCCGGGGGCGGTGCGGGTGAGGGCGTACACCGTCGCGAGACCGACGATGCCGCCGCCGATCACCAGGACATCGCAGTCGTACGGACCGCCGCCGTCGTACGCGACCTTCTTCACCGCGCCTCACCTCCCACCACAGATACTGCCCTGCGCCACTGACAACGCCTTCAAACTCGGGGTGGGTGTGTGATTGAGCGCTACGCGGGAGCCATCAGCAGCGGCCGCGCGCGTTCCCGCAGCTCCACCACCCGGGGCTCGTCCCCGTACGGCTCCAGTCGGTGCAGGAGGTCCTTCACGTATTCGGTGGTCCGCGCGGAGGAGATGCGCCCGGCGACCTCCAGGGCCCGGGTGCCCTGCTCGCACGCCGCGTCGAGGTTGCCGGACTCCAGTTCGGCGACCGCCGAGACGACCAGGCGCAGGCCGTGCGAGCGCACGAACTCCTCCGTGGGCCGCGACAGGGCCTGCTCCGTGAAGCGGCGGACCTGCCGGGGCGCCTTCAGGTCGCGGTAGCACTCGGCGGCGTCCGCGGCGAAGCGGTCGTAGCCGTAGAAGCCGAGCCACGTGGGGTCGTTGTCGCCGTCGCGGGCCCGCTCCAGCCAGCCCTCGGCGGCCCGCAGCGCCGTCCCCGCGGCCTGCGCGTCATGGGCACGCGCGTGTGCCCGCGCCTCGACGAGGCGGAAGAAGCTCATGGTGCGGGCCGTCGCGAGCCCGCGGTTGCGCTCCAGGGCGGCCTGCGCGAGGTCGACGCCCTCGTCGCCGAAGCCGCGGTAGGTGGCCTGGAGGGACATGGAGGCGAGGACGTACCCCCCCAAGGGCACGTCGGCGGCGGCGCGGGCCAGGCGCAGCGCCTGGATGTAGTAGCGCTGGGCGGCTTCCTGCTGGCCGGTGTCGAAGGCCATCCACCCGGCCAGGCGCGTCAGCTCGGCGGAGGCTCCGAAGAGGGCCCGTCCGACCTCGTCGGAGTAGGAGCCGAGCAGCAGCGGCGCCGCCTCGACGCGCAGGCACTCGGGGACCATCGAGGAGCGCCAGTCGCCGCCCCCGTACTTGGAGTCCCAGCGCCGGGCGTCCTCCGCGGCCTCGCGCAGCTTCAGCACGTCGCTGTAGCCGACCTTCATGGGCGCGCCGCCGTCGTCGGCCTGCGCCACGTCGCGCGGCACGTCGTGGGAGGCGTCACGCGCCACGGAGCTGTCGGCCGGGGTTATCAGCCAGCGCGAGGCGGGCGTGGCGTAGGCGCTCACCGCGAAGGAGCCGGCGAGGGACTGCCAGATCCCGCCGCCCGCGCGCCGGCCCGCCAGGTCGAGGCGGTACAGCTCGGTGGCCGACTTCACGGCGGCCCCCACGTCACGGGGGAAGGCGAGGCCCACCTCGGGCGCCGGGTCGGCGTCCGCGAGGCCGATCTCGTGCAGCGGCACCGGGCGGCCGAGCTTCTGGCCGATGGCCGCCGCGATCAGGTGGGGCGCGGCGCCCTGGGGCACCATGCCCTTGGACACCCACCGGGCCACCGATGTCTTGTCGTATCGAAGCGTCAACCCGCGCTGTGCGCCGAGGTCGTTGACCCGGCGGGCGAGTCCCGCGTTGCTGATTCCCGCGAGGGCGAGAACGGTGCCGAGTTTCTCGTTCGGCCCGCGTTGCTCCCTGGACATGCGCCACCCCTCGGACACAGACGGCTGCCGGGCGATGGCTGGACCGCACGGCATTCGTGCTGCGTTCCCCCGGGGGCAGGGGTACCCGCGCCCATCCGTGCCGTGGCGTGGGCCCCGGACACGGTGGCCGGACTCGCGGCCGCAAGAGCGTTTGGCCGATCCTCCAGGTATATGCCTCCGCGAAAACATCAGCACACACAGGGTAGTTCGCCGCATCCCAAGCGTTAAGGGGCGTAGTTCCGTATGGCGAGATTGTTGTCCGTACGGAAGTGCGGCGGGGGTGTGCCGTGCTCCCGGTGTGTGGCCGTGCGCCCGGGTGTGCGCTCTTCTGCGGCCATGGCGGGAGCGCTTCCATGGACGACGCGTGGGTCGGCCCGCTGCGCTGGAGTCAGTGGGCTGGGGGATGCCGTCGCCTCCATCCCCGCGGGCGGCGGACCGGTCCGGGAGGCGAACACCGCCTCCCGGGCTGTGCGTTGTCCTCGAACGGTTCCGTGCTGGGCTCATCCCAGGCCGATTTGGCCGAAAATCACTCACGGGAGAGAACGGGGCGAGCGGCCCGACGCCCCTGTAGAGGGGCCTCACACCTTCTTCAAGAACCGCCCAACAACCGCCCACACGAAGCGGATTCGACGCCCACCCCGAGCGGGCCGACCGCTCGCCCACGGTGGTCGCACCACCGGTACGCGGTGGTCGCACCACCTGTACGCGGTGGATTCACCGCCGCGCAAGCGGCCACGCGGCCCCTCCCGTGCGCCTCCTTCGTGGCAGCATGGGACCCCAGTTCTTCGGTGCACTGGTCGGCCGGGCCTCTCGGCGCCCCGCCGACGGCCCGTCCACAGCCTGTGGAGGCAGCGATGCGGTGGTTGGTGGGGTGGAGCAGTACCGCCGCGAGGCCCTCGGCGGCCGGCTCCGCCGGGGCCACCGGCGACGACGGCGAGTCGGTGCACCCCGTGGGCTCCCAACTCCTGTGGGGCGACCCGGATCCGCTCTGGGCGGTCGGTGACTGGCGCGCCGACGAGGTGCGCGTGGTGAAGGTCGACGAACAGACCCGCATCGCGGTGCTCGGCACCTGCGGCGCCTCCGAAGAGCAGCTGCGGGTGGGCCTCTTCGCCGCCCGCGGCGGCGCCCTGCGCCACCTCACCGCCTGGTCCGGCAGCTACACGGCGGTCGTCCAGGTCGGCCGCCGCGTCATGGTGGCCGGGGACCTCGCGGGCGCGCGGCCCGTCTTCCACACCCCGTGGGCGGGCGGCACGGCCTACGCCACCGCCGCACTGCCCCTGGCCGACCTCGTCGAGGCCCACCTGGACATCGGCCACCTCGCGGCGCTGCTCGCCGCCCCCGACGTCCCCGAGGCGCTGCACGACTCGACGCCCTACCAGGGCGTGCGGCGCGTACCGCCGGGGCACGCGCTGATCCTGCGCGCGGGCGCACGGGAGGTCGCCGGGTACGAGCCGGTGGCGTCGCTGGCCGTCGCGGCGCCCGCCGCGGACGCCGCCAGCGCGGTCGACGGCGTCCGGGACGCCCTCGTCGAGGCGGTACGCACCCGCCTGACCGCCCCGCGCCACGTCCCCGGCGCGGGGGTCGACCCCGGCCCGGTGCCCGGCATGGGGCCCGCCGAGCGGCGGGCGGCGCGCGGCATGCCGGTGCCCGGCATCGGAGCGGACCTCTCCGGAGGACCCGCCTCGGCGACCCTCGCCCTCCTGGCGGCCGGTCTGCCCGGCATGCCCGGCACGGTCCTCGGGCACGGCACGGGCGCCGGGGAGCGGCTCCTGGCCGTCACCTTCAACGACCTCGCCGTCGACGGCAGGGAGGCGGAGCTGGAGCGGGCCGGCGCCATCGCCGCCAACCCGCGCCTGCACCACGTGGTCGTCGCCGCGGGCGAGGACACCCTGCCCTACGCCGACCTGGACGGCCCCCTGACGGACGAGCCGAGCAGCACCCTGGTGATGGCCCAGCGCCACCGCGCGCGGCTCTCCTCGGGCAGCGCGGACCACTTCACGGGCCATGGCGCGCGGCAGGTCCTGGACGCCCATCCCGCCCGCCTCGCCGACCTCCTGATGGACCGCAGGCGGCGGCACCTGGTGCGGCCGGTGGCCGCGCTGGCGAAGGCCGACGGGTCGGTGCTGGTCCCCGCGCGCGTGTACGGCGCGGCGCGCAAGCTGGCCCGCACACCCCACCGCGCGGGCGTCGCCTCGCTCGCCGACCGGCTGCTGCGGCGCCGCTTCGACGAACCGGAGGGGGCCGTGGGGGCCTCGCTCGCCGGTCTCACGTGGGCGAGACCGGGACCCGCCGCCCGCTGGCTGACGGGGGAGGCCCTGGCCGAAGTATCGGTTCGCCTGAACGACACGACGATGCGGCCCGGCGGCCCCGGCCAGCGCCCGGGGGACTTCCGCGCGCGGGCGGCCCTCGCCCGGCACGCCGCCGACCTGCGCATCCTCGAACAGGCCGCCGAGGTCCGCTTCCAGCGGCTGCACGCGCCCTTCCTGGACAACCAGGTCGTACGCGCGTGCCGGGCGCTCCCCGAGGCCCTGCGCGTGCGGCCGGGGGCGCGGGCCGCGATCCTGCGCACGGTCCTGGAGGGCGCCGGGGTCACCGATCTGCCGGCCGGCTGGGGCACCCCGTCGCCCGCCTCCAGCACGGCGGCGGCCCGTACCGGCCTGCGGGTTGCGGCCGACCGTCTGATCGCCCTCTTCGACACCCCGCTCCTCGCCCAGGCGGGCCTGGTGGAGGCCCGCGTCGTCCGCAAGGCGCTGCGCGAGGCCGCCGAGGGAGCGCCCCTCCCGCTGGACGGCCTGGCCGAGCTGGTCGCCACGGAACTGTGGCTGCGCCGGCTCCTGGCCCGCAGGGGAACGTGCTGGACGGGCACCCCGGCGCGCCAACGCGCCGTCCCCACCGGGAGCGTGGTCCCCCAGCGGGGCGCCCTGGGAGCGGGCCGCTGACCCCCGCGAAACCCGCCGCCTGCTAAACCCCGCGCCTTACCTCGCCCCGACAGGGAGAATGACCCGGTGCGGTACGGAATCCTGGGCGCCACCGAGGCGTACGACGACCAAGGCGCCCTCCTGCCCGTGGGAGGGCGGCGGCTGCGTGCCCTGCTCGCCGCGCTGGCGCTCCACGCGGGCCGTACGGTCACCGTCGGCGCCCTCATCGACGAGATCTGGGCCGACACCCCGCCTGCCGACGCCCCCGCCGCCCTCCAGGCCCTGGTCGGCCGGCTGCGCCGCGTGCTCGGCAAGGACGCCGTCGCCTCCGTCCCCGGCGGCTACCGCCTCGCCGCCGCCCCCGAGGACGTCGACCTGCACCGCTTCGAGCGCCTCGTACGCGAGGGCCGGGCGGCCCTGGACCGCGACGACCCGGCGCCGGCCGCCCGCATCCTGCGGGACGCGCTCGCCCTGTGGCGCGGCCCCGCCCTCGCCGACCTGCCCGACCGCACCGCGGCGGCGCGCCCCGAGGCCCGGCGCGCCGAGGCGCTCCGCGCGCGCATAGCGGCGGACCTGCTGCTGGGCCGCGCCGGCGACGTCGTACCCGAGCTGCGGGAACTGACCGCCGCGCGGCCCTACGACGAGCAGCTGCGCGCGCTCCTGATCCGCGCCCTGCGCGCTGCCGGACGCGGCGCCGACGCGCTCGACGCCTACGAGGACGCGCGCCGCGCCCTCGCCGACGGGCTCGGCACCGATCCCGGGCCGGAGCTGCGAGCACTGCACGCGGAACTGCTCGGTCCGGCCGGCCCGACCTCGGCGCCCGCCGCCGCCCTACCGGAGGTCGAGCGGTCCGAGCGGGCGGAACGGCCCGAGCATCCCGGGCAGCCGCACCGGCCCGAGCATCCCGGGCAGCCGCACCGGCCCGAGCGGCATGAGTGGCCCGAGCGGCATGAGCGGCCCGAGCGGAAGGGGAACATCCGCAACCGTCTGACGTCATTCGTCGGGCGGGAACCCGAACTCACCGCCATCCGTTCGGATCTGCGCAGGGCCCGCCTCGTCACCCTCACCGGACCGGGCGGCTCCGGAAAGACCCGCCTCGCCGAGGAAGCCGCCGCCGGGCATCCGCAGGCATGGCTGGCCGAGCTGGCCCCGCTCGACCACCCCGAGGCGGTGCCGGGCGCCGTCGTCAGCGCGCTCGGGCTGCGCGAGACCGTGCTGATGACCAGCGAGCTGACCGCCCCGCAGGACGATCCGGTCACGCTGCTCGTCGAGTACTGCGCCCCGCGCGGCCTGCTCCTGATCCTTGACAACTGCGAACATGTGATCGACGCGGCCGCCGGGCTGGCCGAGACGCTCCTCACCCACTGCCCCGACCTCACCATCCTCGCCACCAGCCGCGAACCCCTGGGCGTGCCGGGCGAGTCGGTGCGCCCCGTGGAGCCCCTCCCGCCCGACCCGGCGCACCGCCTGTTCGCCGAGCGGGCCACGGCGGTGCGGCCCGGCTTCGCCCCGGACGAGGACGCCGGGGCCGTCGCCGAGATCTGCCGCCGCCTGGACGGCCTGCCGCTCGCGATCGAACTGGCCGCGGCCCGCCTCCGGCTGCTCACCCCCCGCCAGATCGCCGACCGCCTCGACGACCGCTTCCGCCTGCTGACCAGCGGCAGCCGCACGGTCCTGCCCCGCCAGCAGACGCTGCGCGCCGTCGTCGACTGGTCCTGGGACCTGCTCGGTGAGGCCGAGCGGACCGTGCTGCGCGAGGTCTCCGTCTTCGCCGGCAGCTGGGACCTGCCCGCCGCCGAGGCGATCTGCACCGGGCCCGCCACGGAGCTGATCGGCGCCCTGGTCGACAAGTCCCTGATCGTGGCGGTCCCGTACACCGGCCCCGAGGACGCGGGCATGCGCTACCGCCTCCTGGAGACCATCCACGAGTACGCCGCCGAGCGCGCCGCCGAGACCCCGGAACTGCTCGCGGCCGCCGCCCGGCGCCACAGCGCGTACTTCCGCGCGATGGTCGAGCGGGCCGAGCCTTTGCTGCGCAGCTCGGAACAACTGCCGTGGTTCGGCCGCCTGGAGACGGAGCTGGACAACATCCGCGCGGCCCTCCAGCACGCCATCGAGACCCGCGACACGCGGACGGCGATCGCGCTGGCCGTCGACACCGGCTGGTTCTGGTGGCTGCGCAACTTCCGGCGCGAGGGATGCGACTGGATGGGCCGCATCCTGGAGCTGGCCCCGGGCCCCGCCTCGCCCGACGGCATCCCGGCCCTGCCCGACGCGGACGACCCGCTCTACTGGCCGTGGATGAAGCTGCGGCTGCTGCACCTCTTCCTGCTGACGGAGTCCCGCCCCGCGGACGCGCCGGCGGACCAGGAGGGCTGGACCAGGGGCGAGTACGTCGAGCGGGTCCGCGCCGTCTTCGCCCGGCCCGTCCCGCAGTCCGCCAAGTTCCCGGGCCTGATCTGGCCGTTCACCATCTTCTTCACCGGCGGCACGATGGAGGACGCCCGCCCCGCCCTGGACGCCACGGTCGACAACTGCCGCCGCCACGGCGGGGAGTGGGAGCTGTGCGTCATCCTGATGTTCCGCGCCCACATGGCCATCGACACCAACGGCAACCTCTCGGGCGTCGACGAGGACCTCGCCGAACTGCGCACGCTCAGCGGACGGGTGGGCGACCGGTGGATGAGCGCCCAGGTGCACAGCGCCTCGGGCGAGGCCGCGATGGCCCGCAGCCGCCACGACGAGGCCCGCGCCGCCTACGAGGAAGCGCTCCGCCTCGCCTACGAAGTGGGCGCGTACGCGGAGACGCCGTTCCTGATGGCCAGGCTCGCCGAGATCTCCTACCGGGAGGGCGACCGGGCCACCGCGGTGAAGGCCCTCGACGAGGCGAGCGACGAGGCGGACCGGCACGGCGTGACCGACTCACGCGCGTACGTACGGCTGCTGCGCGCCCTGATGGCCCTTGACGACGGCGAGCCGGCCACGGCCCGCGAGCTGTGCGCGGCCGCCCGCGACGAGACGGTGTACGGGACACCGCCGCCGCAGTTCACCGTGGCCCTGCGGAGCGTGGAGGCCCGCGTCATCGCCGCCGAGTCCGGCCCGGAGGCGGGGGTGCCCGAACTGGCCGAGGCGCTGCGGGAGGCGTTGGCCGCCCGGTGCTCCGAGGTCGTCGTCGCCTCGCTCGTGGATCACGGCGCCGCGCTCGTGAGCGAACTGGGCGACCACGCGCGGGCGGCCCGGCTGCTCGCGGTCGGCACCCGCCTGCGGGGCGGCAGCCCGCGGCCGCGCCCCGAGTCGACCGCCGCCGAGCGCGTCGCAGCCGCCGCGACGGCCGCGCTCGGCGCCCGGCGCCACGAGGCGGCGCGCGCAGCGGGCAGCACCCTGACGACCGAGGAGGCGCTCACGGAACTGTCCGGGGCGGTGCCGTGCGGCGGGCCCCGGACCGGGTCAGGCGCAGCGCATCCGTGACTGCGCCCAGTCGGCGAGGGTCACCGCGTGGAAGGGCGAGTGAGGTTCGACGACCAGCCGGACGGTCTTGCGGCCGGCGAGGCTCACGCTGACCGGCACCGCCGGGTCACCGCCCTCGACCAGCGGCGAGCGCCACAGCCGCGCCCCGTCCGCGTACACGGAGAAGCGCACCTTGCCGAGCCCCATCGTCATGTCGTCGATGCCGACGAGGGCGTCGTACGTCGAGCAGCGGCGGTTCAGGTCGATCGTCACGGAGGACTCGCCGTGCACGGTCACGCCGTGGGAGTACTGCCTGCCGGCGATCCTCAGGCCCTTGCGCTGCCATACCCAGCTGCTCTCGGCCAGCCGCATCTCGGGCTTGGTGCCGTCACCGACCAGGCCGTAGCGCAGCTCGCTCCACTGGTAGACCGCCGGGGCGGGCGGCGGTGGCGGCGGTGGTTTCGGCGTCGGTCTGGGTCTGGGCCCGGGCGGGGCGGGTGCTGGTTCCGGGGGCGGCGGTGGCGGCTTCGGCCGGGGCTCGGGTCTGTCCTTGGCGGGGGGCTTCGGAGCGGGCGGGGGCGGCGACGGCGGCTCGGGGGTGGGCTTCGGCGCGGGCGCCGGCGGTGTCGGCCCGGATGCGGGGGGCGTCGGCTCGTGCGGCGCGGCCGACTCGGACACCGCGGGTGCCTCGGCCTTCGGCGGCGCGTCGGCCTCGGGCTTGGCGTCGCCGCCGGTGAGGGCGAGCGCGGCGGCGACCCCGGCGGCCACGACGACACCCGCCGCGATCCCCGCCTTGGCGGGCGCGCCGAGCCCCTCGGCGGCGGCACCGCCCGCCGCGGACCCTCCGGAGGACCCGCTCACGGCGGCCGCGCCCGCGGCTCCCGCGGCGCCCGCGCCGGCCGTGCCGCCCCCGACGAGCGCGGCCACCTTCGCGTACCCGGCGGCCCCGAACCAGCCGATGACGGCGATCGGCACGACCGCGGGGATGCCGCTGGCGACCTCCTCGATCTGCCCGGCCGCCAGGCGGCACTTGGCGCACTCCGCCAGGTGCTTGCGCAGGCCTCGCTCGGCGCGGGAGCGCAGGCCGCCGCGGGCGTAGGCGCCGAGGCGGTCGGCGTAGCGCGCGCACTCCTCGCTCTCGGTGAGCGTGGCGCTGACGTGCGCCTGGAGGTAGGCCTGCTTGAGGCCCTCGCGGGCGCGGCTGGCGAGCACGCGCGTGCCGTTCGCATCCAGGCCGAAGAGGGTGGCGACCTCGCTCGGGGACTCCTCCTCGATCTCCGTGTGCCAGAGCACGGCCTGCCAGCGCTCGGGCAGGCTCCTGAAGGCCTGCATGGCCATCGACTGCTCGGCCTCGTGCATCGCGCGGACGTCCGCGCCCAGCTCCAGGCCCGCTCCGAAGGACGCCATGGACGCCATGGACACGGTCTCGTCCGAGGCGTCGGTGCCGCGCGCGGCCTGCGCGGCGAACACCGCGAAGTCCTCGACCAGCTGCTCCCGCTTCGCCGACTTCGTCCAACCCGCGGCGACGCGCCTGACCGTGGTCAGCAGATAGGCGCGCACCGCGTGCTCGGGCCCGCTGCCGCCGCGCACGGCCTGGAGCATGCGGGCGAAGACCTCGGCGGTGAGGTCGTCGGCGGTGTGGGCGTCACGGCAGCAGGTGCGGGCATAGCGGCGGACCGCCTCGGCGTGCCTGCGGTACAGCTCCTCGTACGCGAAGTCGTCGCCCGCCCGCATCCGGGTGATCAGATCGGCGTCGGAGTGCGCCCCTGCCCCGTCGGCGGCCGCGGTGCCCGTGCCGCCTTCGCGCTGCGGCGGCACGCTGGGCCCCGGTCCGCCCTGGGGCGGCACCTGGCGGGTGGGCGGCCCCTCGGTCTCCGTGCCGCCCGCCGCGGACGCCTCCTCGCCGAAGCCTGTGGACGGCTCGTCCCGACCGTCACCACTCATCGCGGAACGCCCCCGGTTGCACACTCGGACCAGAACACCGGCACAGAGTGACACACAGCCGTGCTCAGGCCGTGGGTGATGACGGGCAACCACTCGTCCGGGGTGATTCCCCGGAATGGAGCACTATTGTTCACCCATTCGGGGAAGGCTCAACGCCCTGCACGTACCGGAGTTGAGCCTTCCGCCGTGGGCCCTAGGACGGACGCGACCGCAGTCCCTCGAGCAGGATGTCGAGCAGCCGCGACGACGCCGCGGCCTGCTGCGCCGCGTCCGGCAGCGACGGCGCCGCCGTCGCTATCACCAGCAGGACGTCGGAGACGGTCACGTCCGGCCGCAGCTCGCCCGCCGCGCGGGCCCGCTCCACGAGGCGCCCGACGACATCGAGGAGCGTCGCCGCCCCCGCGTCGTCGCTCACCGCGGCGGAAGCGGACTCCTCGGCGGGCGCCTGACGCTGCTCGACCAGACGCAGCTCGGGGGCCCCGGAGACCGACTGCCGCTGCTGCGGCACCCGCGCCCCGTCCTCCTGGACACCGTCCTCGACGCCCACCCGCAGCACCTGCGGCGGCAGCAGCCGCCCCGCGCCCGACGCCACGGACGTCCGCAGGAAGCGCGAGAGCGCCGACCACGGCTCGTCCTCCTGCCCGAGCGCGGTACGCGCCTGGTCGGTCAGCCGGGACGTCTCCTCCTCGGCTATCCGCCGGACCAGCACGTCCTTGCTCGGGAAGCGGCGGTAGACGGTGCCCACGCCGACCCGGGCGCGCCGCGCGACGTCCTCCATGGGCGCGCCGTACCCCAGCTCGCCGAAGACCTCGCGGGCCGCGCGAAGTACATGCTCCAGATTGCGCTGTGCGTCGACCCGCAGTGGCGTCGTACGCGCTCCTTCCCCCATGTCACGTCCGTTCCCGCTGGTGCCGACGGCTGACGCCGACACGGACGCGGAAGTCCAGTGAGTCTCCTGAATGTGCATGCGTTCCCCCGGTAATGACGTCTCCCCCCGGAGACACTCCCCGCCATTGGCAACCGGCGTGTGCGGAGCGAGCGCTTCCGCGAGCCCGGAAATCCCGGCTCGACGAGCGCGTCCCCCGACACCCCGACGTCCCACGAACATAGTTGAGCCTGAGTCAATTCAGAAGGGGTGGGTTCCGCACGGAGCGCCCCCCGATCGGAGTACGCACCGTTTCAGGCCTTATTGCACCCCCCGCGCATACCCCCCTGACACCCGCTGACCTGCGCACCTTTCCTACGCCGCCGCGAGCCGCCGAGCGCGCCCGCCGCACCCTTCCCGGTCACACAAATTGCCGGGCCTGTGGACAAACTCCGGAGCCGGGTGCGTCATGGGATGGTGACGGAACCTGTGCGCATTCTCGTCGTCGGCGGTGGCTACGTCGGCATGTACACCGCACTGCGACTCCAGCGGAAGCTGAAGCCGGAGCTCAAGCGGGGTGAGGCCGAGATCGTGGTCATCACGCCCGAGCCGTACATGACGTATCAGCCGTTCCTGCCCGAAGCGGCGGCCGGCAACATCTCGCCGCGCCATGTCGTGGTGCCGCTGCGCCGCGTCCTCGACCAGTGCCGGGTCATCATCGGCGAGGTCGAGTCGGTCGACCACGCCAAGCGCACCGCGACGTTCACCACGCTCGCCACCGAGGAGGAGGGCACCGGCGCCGTCGACCTCACGTACGACGAACTGGTCCTCGCCCCCGGCTCCATCTCGCGCACCCTGCCCATCCCGGGCCTCGCCGAGTACGCCATCGGCTTCAAGACCGTCGAAGAGGCCATCGGGCTGCGCAACCACGTCATCGAACAGATGGACATCGCCTCCTCCACCCGGGACCCCGCGATCCGCGACGCGGCTCTGACCTTCGTCTTCGTGGGCGGCGGCTACGCGGGCGTGGAGGCGCTCGGCGAACTGGAGGACATGGCGCGTTACGCCGCCCGCTACTACCACAACATCAAGGCCGAGGACATGAAGTGGATCCTCGTCGAGGCCTCCGGGCGGATCCTGCCCGAGGTCGGCGAGGAGATGGGCCGGTACACGGTGCGCGAGCTGCGACGGCGCAATATCGACGTACGCATGGAGACCCGCCTTGACTCCTGCGAGGACCGCGTGGCCGTCCTGAGCGACGGCGCCCGCTTCCCCACCCGCACCGTCGTGTGGACGGCGGGCGTCAAACCGCACCCCCTGCTCGCCGCCTGCGACCTCCCGCTGAACGAACGCGGCCGCCTCAAGTGCACCGCACAGCTGTCCGTGGAGGGCGCCACGCACGCGTGGGCCGCCGGAGACGCCGCCGCCGTCCCCGACGTGAGCGCCGACGAACCCGGCAAGGAGTGCGCGCCCAACGCCCAGCACGCCGTGCGCCAGGCCAAGGTGCTGGGCGACAACATCGTGGCGACCCTGCGCGAGCGGCCGCTCCAGGAGTACCGGCACAAGTACGTGGGCTCCGTCGCCTCCCTGGGCCTGCACAAAGGCGTCGCCCACGTATACGGACGCAAGTTGAAGGGCTACCCCGCCTGGTTCATGCACCGCGTCTACCACTTGAGCAGAGTGCCGACCGTCAACCGCAAGTCCCGGGTGCTCGCCGAATGGACCCTCGCCGGCCTGTTCAAACGCGAGATCGTCTCCCTGGGCTCGCTGGAGCACCCCCGTGCGGAGTTCGAACTGGCGGCCGGTGGAGGGCGCCCGAAGGAGTCCTCCTGACCGGAGGCAGGAACTCCCCGCGCGGGCCCCACGTCTGATGGATGTCCGTCCGCACCCACGGATGTCAGTCCGGTCGGCAAGACTGTCCGTGTGACCATGGTCCGGCCGCAAGGCCGCCCCACGGGACCGTCCGCCCTCGACAAGCTGTGTTCCCGATCCAGAAGCGACACCACGAGGCCTACCGCAGTGAACTTCACGCGCTGGAGCGCCCGGCTCCCCGGAACGCAGCGCCGCGCGGCGGCGCGGACCGACCAGACGATCTCCCCGTCCCCGCGCGGCGACGGCTCCGTCCCCGCCGCCCGCGCCGAGCGGCTCTCCGCCGGAGCACGGCCCACGCCCGCCGACGGCATCGACGAACTGCCGGTCCGCGAGGTGCTCGACCGCGTCCCCGCCCTCGTCGCCCTCGTGCACGGCGCCGACCACCGCATCGCCTACGTCAACGATGCCTACGCCGCCGCCTTCGGCCCCCGCCCCCTCGGCGAACCCGCGCGCGTGGCACTGCCCGAACTGGCCGAGCTCGGCCTGCTGCCCCTCCTGGACCAGGTCCTGCGCAGCGCGAAGCCGCGCACCGTCAAGTCCCGCCGAACGTCCGGCGGCCGCTCGTACACCTTCACCTGCACCCCCGTGAACCTCCCGGTGACCACCGGCGCGGCCGGCGCCGGGCAGAGCGGCGGCGTCCTGGTCTTCGCCGCCGACGTCACCGACCACGCCGAGGCCGCCGAGCGCCTGCGCGCCAGCGAGCGCGCCCAGCGCGAGACGGCCGTCACCCTCCAGAAGTCACTCCTGCCCCAGGAACTCGAACAGCCCGACGACCTGCGCATCGCCGCCACCTACCAGCCCGGCGGCACCGAGGCCGCGGTCGGCGGCGACTGGTACGACGTGATCACCCTCGGCGGCGGCCGCACCGCCCTCGTCATCGGCGACGTGATGGGCAGGGGCGTGCGCGCGGCGGCCGTCATGGGCCAGCTCCGCACCGCCGTGCGCGCCTACGCCCGCCTGGACCTGCCGCCGCACGAGGTCCTCCAGCTCCTGGACGGCCTCGCCGCCGAGATCGACGCCAGCCAGATCGCCACCTGCGTCTACGCCATCCACGACCCGAACGAGGGCAGCCTCCTCTACGCCTCCGCGGGGCACCTGCCCATCCTCGTACGCGACGAGAACGGCATCATCCACCGCGCCGAGGAACCCACCGGCCCCCCGCTCGGCACGGGAGGCTGGCTGCACACCTCCGGCTCCCTGCCGCTCGGCCCCGGCTCGACCGCCGTCCTCTATACGGACGGTCTCGTCGAGCGGCGCAGCGAGGACATCGACGAAGGCGTCGCCTCCCTGGAGCGCGCCCTGGCCGGCGCCACCGGCACCCCGCAGGTGGTGTGCGACCGCCTGATCCGCGCCCTCGGGGTGACCGCCGACCACGACGACGACGTGGCCGTCCTGGTCCTCCAGCACCCGGCCCGCACCGGCCCGGACGCGGAGCTGTTCCGCAACGCCGCCCTGGAGCTGCTCGGCGGCGTGGAGGCCGCCCCACGCGCGCGTGCCTTCGCCACCGGCGTCCTCGCCAGCTGGCGCTTCTCCCCGGAACTGCACGACCTCGGCGTCCTGGCCGCCAGCGAACTGGTCGCCAACTCCCTCCAGCACGGCACCCCGCCGATGCGGCTGCGTCTGCGCCGCACCGACCGTCGCCTGATCATCGAGGTCACCGACGGCGACGACCACCTGCCGCGCCGCCGCCGCGCCGAGCCGGCCGACGAGGCGGGACGCGGCATCGCCATCGTCGCCACGATCGCGTCGAACTGGGGCTCGCGTCGCACACCGGGAGGAGGCAAGGCCGTCTGGTGCGAGTTCGCGCTCCCCCAGTAGCGCGGGCCACGCGGTGGCGGACGGTTACGCGTCCGCCGTGGCGGGCGCGGCCGCGGTAGGGCCGCCCTGCGCCACCACCGGGCTCTTGGCCAGCGAGGGCTGGTTCTGCACGGGGGTGAGCCCACGCCCCATCCGCACCGCGAGCACCGTGATGCCCAGCGAGAAGAGCACGAACGTCACGATGTACGGGAGGTGCAGCGCGGCGCCCATCGGCCCGCCGACGGCCGGACCGACCGCGAGGGCGAGCTGCTTCACCAGGGCGAAGGCCGAGTTGTACTGCCCGACCATGCCGCCCGGCGCCAGATCCGCGACCAGCGGCGCGACGGTCGGCGACAGCATCGCCTCACCGAGCCCGAACAGGGCGTACGTCGAGACGAACGCGGCGGTGGCCATCTCCTGGCTGCCGTGCCCGAGCCCCGCGTACCCCGCGAGGACCCACGCGAAGGCCCAGATCAGACCCACGGCCGCGATGACACGGGACCGCTTGCGGCGCTCCACGAACTTCAGGACGGCGAACTGGGCGAGGACGATCACCGCCGTGTTGGCGGCGAGCGCGATGCCGAGCGTGGAGGGCGTGATCCCCGCGGCCTCCACGCCGTACGCGGAGAGACCCGACTCGAACTGCCCGTAGCAGGCGAAGAAGATCACGAAGCCGAGCACGCACAGCTGCACCATGGCCTTGTGCTCAAGGAGCGCCCGCATCCCGCCGCGCGGCGCCGAGGCGTCCTTGGGCATCGCGTCCTGGATGGCCGGCGCGTGCGGCAGCCGCACGGTCAGCGCGATCGCCGCGAGCACCAGGAACATCACGGACTCGATGGAGAACAGCAGCGTGAAGCTGCTCGCCCGGTCCTCGTCGACGATCTGGCCGCCGAGGAGGCCACCGATGCCGAGGCCCAGGTTCTGCAGGAAGAACTGCATCGCGAAGGAGCGCGTGCGGGTGCTGGGCGTGGAGGACCAGACGATCATCGTCGCCAGCGCCGGCTGCATGACCGCGGTGCCCGCGCCGAGCAGGGCCGCGGAGAGGATCGCGGTCGTCTCGCTCCCGGCGACACCGAGCGCGAGCGCGCCCACGGAGGCGACGCCCGCCGCGCCCACGAGTACGGGGAGCGGACCGCGCCGGTCGATGGCGCGACCGGTGATGGGCAGGACGACCAGCGCGGCCATGGCGAAGGCGGCGAGCACGATGCCCGCCGTACTGGCCCCGAGATCTCGCACCTGCGCCACGTAGACGTAGAGGAACGGGACCGTGAAACCGATGCCGAACGCGCTCAGCGCGCTGCCTGCCTGGATACGACGCATCGCTGCGCCCATCGCCCTGGTCACTTTCACCTGCCTTAGGAGTTAGAAGTGAAGACTTCGAAGCTAAAGTTAGGGTCTAAACAGTACACACCGAAGGACTTCAATGACAACTGGGGGCGTGCCATACTGCGGCCATGGGTGACACCCCCGGCCCGAGCGAGCCGACACTTGAAGAACAGATCGCCGCGTACCAGCGGGAGTTCCAGGACCTCGACCCCCAGGTCGAGAAGATCGTCTCGGCCCTCGGCCGTCTGAACCGCCGTATGAACGTCGCCTACGGCCGGCAGACCGCGACCCTCGACATCAGCAACGCCGAGTGGGAGGTCCTGAAGGCCCTCGTCCTGTCCGGCGCCCCGTACCAGATGGGCCCCGGCGACCTGGCCAAGCGCCTGGGCCTCACGCCCGCCGCCATGACCCACCGCATCGACCGCATGGTGGGGGAGGGCCTGGTCACCCGCGACCGCGACGAGACGAACCGCGTCCGCGTCATCGTGGAGCTGACGGCGGAGGGCCGCGAGAAGTGGCTGGAGGCGATGCGCCTGGCCACCGTCTTCGAGGAGGACCTCCTCCAGGATCTCTCCGCCGACGAGCGCGGAGTCCTGGACGAGCTGCTGACCCGCCTCCTGCGCCGGGTGGAGCACGCCCAGCCGGACGCCGGCGGCCGCCTCAACGACCTGGACTGACCCCCGTTTGGCGCGCTGACCTGCGGGCACAGTGGGGGGTTGACAGTCATCCGCAGGACCCGTATGGTTCTTCGGGTTGCCACGGGGCCGTAACGGTTCTGCGGTAGCACCTTCCGCCGCTGGTAAGCGGCAAAACAAACTCAGCACGACCTCCCAACGGAACGCATTCGGCATGCCCGAATTCAATCCGGGACCCGATTATGAGTCGCCGGGAAAACCCGCTAGAGTTTGAGACGTCGGAACGGCCCAACAGCCGCGAAGACGACCCGCTCTGACCGGGAATCAGGCCCGAAAGGATCTGATAGAGTCGGAACCGCCGGAAAGGGAAACGCGAAAGCCGAAAGGCCGGAGCGGGAACCGGAAAGGCACCGAGGAAATCGGACACGAAAGAGTCTGATAGAGTCGGAAACGCAAGAACAAAAGAAATACCGAAGGGAAGCGCCCGGAGGAAAGCCCCAGAAAATGTTCTGCGGGTGAGTACAAAGGAAGCGTCCGTTCCTTGAGAACTCAACAGCGTGCCAAAAGTCAACGCCAGATATGTTGATACCCCGGCTCACTTCGGTGAG